>CAZHSB010000005.1:0-48272 GCA_964534945.1 uncultured Bdellovibrionales bacterium
AAGGTAAAATGAGTTATTTAGATCAACTTGAAAATAATAGTATTTATATTATTAGGGAAGCATACCATCAATTCAAGCATATGGGACTTTTGTGGAGTATCGGAAAAGATTCTACAACGCTTTTATGGCTTTGCAGGAAAGCATTTTTCGGGAAAATTCCTTTTCCTGTCATGCATATTGATACAACGTTTAAATTTCCTGAAATGTATGCGTATAGAGATAAGTATGCGAAAGAATGGGGATTAGACCTTATAATTGAAACTAATGAAGATGCGATAGCAAGAGGAATAAATTATAAAGATTATGATGCTTTTACTTGTTGTCATGAGTTAAAAACGATTGCTCTTCAAAAGGCGATAATTAAGCATGGCTTTGATGCTTTGTGTGTAGGTATAAGGCGTGATGAGCATAGTATAAGAGCAAAAGAGAGGGTTTTTTCATCTCGTTCAATTGATTTTAAGTGGGATTATAAACATCAATCTCCAGAAATGTGGGATCATTATAAGGGTGATACTAATGAGGGGAAGCATGTAAGAATTCATCCACTTTTGCAATGGACTGAGCTTGATATTTGGAAATATATTCAAAGGGAAAATATTCCAATTAATGAGCTTTATTTTGCTAAAGATGGCAAGCGTTACAGAAGTTTGGGCTGTATGCCAATTACAAAGCCTGTAGATTCTAATGCAGATACGATTGATAAAATCGTAGAGGAATTAAAAACTACAGATGTAGCAGAAAGATCTGGAAGATCTCAAGATAAAGAAACTGCGTATATGATGCAAAAATTAAGAAGTTTGGGGTATATGTAAAATGATGAAAGAAAGAGAACATTTAAATTTTGTAATAGTAGGTCATATTGACCATGGAAAAAGCACACTTATTGGAAGACTTTTGTATGATACTGACTCAATTCCTGAAAGCATAATTGATGATGTACGAGTTACATCGGAAGCGATAGGAAAAAAGATGGAGTTTGCTTATCTATTGGATTCTCTAAAAGAAGAAAGAGAGCAAAATATCACAATAGATACAACGCAAACTTTTTTTAAATCTGAAAAAAGAGATTATATTATAATTGATGCGCCTGGGCATAAAGAATTTTTAAAGAATATGATAACGGGGGCATCTTTAGCAAATGCTGCTATTTTAATGGTTGATTCAAGTGTTGGGCTCCAAGAACAAAGCAGACGTCATGCTTTTATTTTAAGTCTTCTTGGCGTAAAACAAATAATTGTAGCGATCAACAAGATGGATTTAGTTGATTATAGACAAGATGTATACGAAAAATTAAAAAAGGAAGTTACAGAATTTCTAGCAAAAATTAATTTAACTCCAAGCTATATTATTCCTGTTTCTGCGCAAGAAGGCGACAATGTAGTAACTCCGTCAAAAAACATGACTTGGTATTCTGATAATATCGTGTTAGATGCGCTAGATTCTTTTGAGCCTTCTGCATCTTTAGATAAAAAATCATTAAGATTTCCTGTTCAGGATATTTATACTATTGATGGTAAAAAAATATTTGTTGGAAAAGTTGAAAGTGGATCTTTAAAAAAAGGTGATGAAGTCGTAATTTTACCTAGAAATAAAAAGACTACGATTGCAAGTATTGAAGTTTGGAAACAAATAAAGAATAAGGCAAAAACTGGAGATTCTATAGGACTTACTTTTAGTGATGATCTAGATTTAAAAAGAGGAGATATCGTTTGTGAGGGGGGAGAGCCAAAAGTTTTAACAAAGCTTAATGCGACAGTTTTTTGGATGGACTCTAAAGATTATTCATCAGACGATAAATTGATTGTTAAATGCGCAACGCAAGAAGAACCTTGTAAAATAGTTTCAATTGAAAGCAGAATTGATTCATCGACACTTGATATTATAAAAGGTGATAATAATGCAATGAAGACAACAGAAGCTGCAAAGCTTACTCTTGAAGTAAAAGAGCCACTTGTTATCGAGGATTTTAACAATATTGAAGGACTTGGAAGATTTGTTTTTACAAGAGAAGATGGTGACATTGTTGCAGGAGGAATTTTCTCTGTCTAAATAAAAATTTTTTAAGTTTTAGTAAATAAAAAAACATACCATAATTAGTTAATTAAAAACTAATCTTGGTATGTTTTTTTATTATTACACTAATCTAATTAACTAGATTTTTTAGGTGAAAAAAACAATTAATTATTTTCTTTTTCCCTTACTCTTTGTGGCTGATTTTCCTTTTTTCTTTGGATAATCATCTTCATCGTCTTCGTCTTCATCGTAGTCATCATCATCTTCTTCATCATAATCATCGTCGTCTTCGTCTTCATCGTAATCATCAATGTCGATATCATCATCGTCCTCATCAAATTCATCATCTTGTGAATCATCATCAGCACTTTCAGTTTCTTCTGAAAAACAATTTGGATCTAATTCTTCCAATGCATCGATAAGTGTTGAAAAAATTGCGGCGAATTCTTCTGTAGATACATCATCGGAATCAATTACTCCATCAATCGCTAATTTTATCTCTGATACCATAGCTGTGTCTACCTCTTCTGCTAATTCTTCATCTAAATTGCTCTCCTCAGTTTCATCATCTTTTTCGTCCTCAGTGTTATATTTTTCTTCTAACTCTTCTTGAAGCTCTGCATAAGCCTCAGCTAATTGTGATAATGCTGATGTTAATTTGTCAGTTGCATGTGATGCCATTTTTTATTACTCCTTTTAAAAGTGTTACCAAACTACAATTAACTACCGTGTCATAAAATATAGCATCATTCCTTGATGCTTTAAGAAAGTAGTAAAATAAATTTTATATATCAATATCCTAAAAATCATATATAAATCAATAGAAAAAATAAAAAAAATTAAAAATAATCTATTGGAATAAACTTTTTGCCAACATATACTAAAAGTAGTTTTTTTTATATTATTTTTAAAGTTGTACCATGGCAGAAAAAAGAAGAGCGACCAAAAGACAAAAAAGTCAGGGAGTCGTAAGCAAAGCAGTTGATAAAAAACCAAAAGAGAAAGCTCCTGTTAAAAGTTTTGATGGGGAGCTTGCGTTGTTTTTTTTAGGAACGGGAATAATTTTTTTGCTTTGTAGTATTTTATCATTATCTCCATATCAAAGCGATGGCACATTAGATGCATCTAAGGTTTCTAATAATTTAATGGGGCCTGCAGGGCATTTTGTCGCTACGTTATTGCGTGGGAGCCTTGGCTGGTCATCTTTTATTATAGTCGGGTGGCTCTCATTAGCTATTGCACTAAATATTGATAAATTGAAGAAAAAAGGAAAAAAGCAAGATGATAAGTTAAAATATCGTTTTGAAATAAGGTTTCTTTCCATAGTGCTTAGTATTATTTGTTTTTCAACTTTTTGGGCTTTGTTTTTTAAAGATGCTGGCGGAGGTAGTATTGGAATTACAGTAGGAAAAATTTTTGAAAAGTATATTGGAAAGTTGGGAACAGCCATTCTTTCGATTAGCTTTTTTTTGGTTTCATGTAGCTTCGCTTTAAATTATACAATTTCTGATTTAGGAAAAACTTTCTTTAAGTCGTTGGGGACATTTCTTAAATATGTTTTTTTGGTTATTCCGTATTATCTTTATGCTTCATGCGTGTTCGTTTTGCAAAATGTGTTCTCACCGTTTAAAAAATATTTTTCAATATTTTTTCCTAAAAAAGATGAAGATTTAGAAGAAGATTTTCCACTTCCGAAACCAAGAAGGAGGAAAAATATAATACAAGAAGATTTAGATGGCGAAGAAAGTGATGATGAAAAATATTATAATAGGGATTTTGAAATAGTTGTAAAAAGAAATAATTCAAAGAGTTCAGAAAGTTCATTAAAAGAAGTTGATAAGGCAATTCGAAATGCTCAAAAAAATTCGATGGCTTGGTGTGATGATGAAAAATATATAAATTATATACCGCCAAGTTTAAGCCTTCTAAAAAAATCTTCTCTTGATGCTATTTCTGTTGAAGATGATGATGAGCTTGTTGAAAAATCTAGAATAATAGAAAAAAAACTAAAAGATTTTGGAATATTGGGACATGTAAAGGAGGTTCATTTAGGACCGGTAATTACTCTTTTTGAATTTGAGCCTGCGCCTGGTGTTAGAGTGGGAAGAATCGCGGCCTTGCAAGGAGATTTGGCTATGGGATTAAAAGCAAGCTCAATTAGAATAATTGCGCCAATCCCAAAGAAAGGGACTGTGGGAATTGAAGTTCCAAATAAGAACAGAGATTTAGTAAGATTAAGGGATATCTTAGAAAGTGAAGAGTTTGTAAAGGCTCAATCTATTTTATCGGTTCCTATCGGAAAAGATATTTATGGTGAGGCAATGGTTGCAGATATTGCTTCTATGCCACATTTATTAATTGCAGGTGCAACTGGAACTGGAAAATCAGTCTTTATCAATACACTTTTAATCAGTTTATTATATCGTGCTAATCCTGCAGAACTTGGGCTTATCTTAGTAGATCCAAAGATATTAGAGTTAAGCGTTTATGAGGGTATCCCTCACTTAAAAGTTCCTGTTGTTACAACACCAAAACAAGCCCATGCTGTGCTACTTTGGGCAATTGACGAAATGGAGAGACGGTATAAATTAATGCAAAAATATGGTGTTAGAAATATTGATGGGTATAACGCTATTGTGAGGGGGGATATTAAATTAGATACCCCAATAAGAGATTTTAAGAAGAAAAATTATATTGAGTTAAACGATGATAGTGTCGTAGAAGATGGTATTGTTGAAAGCGAAAAAGAGTTACAAGATTCGTCCTTAGTCGGGGGAAGTGCTGAAAAGTTAAGACCTCTTGCTAAGATTGTGATCGTAATTGATGAGCTTGCTGATTTAATGTTTTCTGTAGGAAGAGACATAGAAGATGCGATAACAAGGCTTGCACAAAAAGCCAGAGCTTCTGGAATACACCTAATTTTGGCTACGCAAAGGCCATCGGTAGATGTTATTACGGGGCTTATTAAAGCAAATTTTCCTGCAAGAATTTCATTTAGAGTTTCTAGTAGCTTTGATTCGAAGACTATTTTGGATTCTGTCGGAGCTGAAAAACTTTTAGGAAAAGGCGATATGCTTTATATGGAACCTGGCGGAGTTTCAAATAAGAGAGTGCATGGTGCATTTGTATCTGATTCAGAAGTTATGAAAGTTATAAATAGTATAAAACAACAGGCAAAACCAAATTATGATGAGCAAATTATAAAAATGTGTGAAAAGCTTTCTAAAGACAATGATGAGGCTGATACAGATGAAGACGAGGAAAGAGATGAGCTTTATGATAAAGCTGTAGAATTTGTTATACAAAAGGGACAAGCTTCTACATCAATGATTCAACGTGTTTTTAGAATTGGATATAATCGTGCTGCAAGGATAATAGATTCAATGGAAAGAGATGGAATTATTGGTCCTATGGATGGTGCAAAACCAAGAGAAGTGTTCGCAAATTCAAATGATAGAGATGAAGATATGGCTCATGGTGAGTAACGTTTTTCTTTTTTAATTTTTAAAAAGATTTTTTAAATTTAAAGATGCTTTATAAATATCATCTTTTTCAAATCCAAGTCTTTTAGAATTTAGATTTTTGATGGCTGTTTTTAGAGATATTTTTTCTTGTACCATGTTTTCAATTAGCAAGGCTTCTAGAGAGGCTAGTTGATTTTCATTATTGTTTAGAGATGAAACATCTTTATTTTTATTATTGATGGACCTAGTTTCGATTACTAAACAATATTCACCTTTTCCATATGAGGGATTTTCTTTTAACATTGCTAGAACTTGTCCAGAAGTTCCTCTATAAGTTTTCTCAAATTTTTTTGTTAAATCGTTGCAAAGGCAAATATTAAAAGTAGGAAATTCGTTAGATGTAATTTCCATAGTTTTTAAAATCCTTTTTGGGGATTCATAAAAGACAAAAATATTGTTTAATGTATCATTATTTATTTTGTTAAAAATATTTAAAATTTCTTTTTTAGATCTTGGCAAAAATCCTAAAAATGAGAATGACAAGGCATTAAACCCACAAATTGATATTGCTGTGGTCGTGGCGCATGCCCCAGGAATACCAAAAACTTCGATATCATTTTTTATTGCTTCCTTTACTAAAATATATCCTGGATCTGATATACAAGGAGTTCCAGCATCTGATATAACTCCAACGTTTTTTCCATCTAATAATTCTTTTATAAAAAATGAAACTTTTGAAGATTCATTAAATTTATGGTTTGAAATTAATTTATTTTTTATATCAAAAGCATTTAGTAAAATCGCTGATTTTCTTGTATCCTCAACTGCTATTAAGTCTACTTTTCGCAATGTATTTATGGCGCGTTCTGAGATATCTTCTAAATTTCCAATTGGTGTTGCAATAACATATAACTTTCCTGTCATAATCTTTATTATATAGTTCTTATAATAAAAATGCTATTCTTAAAGTTTTACGTTGTCGAAGTATTTCTTTACTTGAGTTAAATCTTTTACATCTACTTTTTGGACATCTTCTTTTAACTTTGAAAATTTTTTGAAATCTTTTTCTTTAACAAAATTTTTAAAATAATCTGGATTCTGTTGAACTCCTAAAATCGTAATTATAAAAAGCCAAGCGAATGTGATTACTACATTTTTAATAAGTCCAATTGAGTGAATAAAGATATGAAATAATGCATATAAGAGAATTCCCAACATGATGACATATTTTAATTCTTTAAGTGAAGAATTTTCAAAAGTTGGCGTTCCTATAACAAAAGTTAAAATTAAAATTAGTGAAAAGCTAACTAAATTTTTTATTAATTTAGGATATTCTGCTCCCTCTGTTTTCTTTTTTACTACGAAGGCTCTAAAGAATATACAAATTACCCAAATTCCGAGTACTTGAAATTCTGGAGAAATAGGGAAAGTTTCACTTAATGTATTGTTTAGTGTTTCATTTTCTAATGCAAGATAGCTACCGTATGAAAGGGGGATTAATATTAAAAATGGAATTCTAACTAACAGTCCTACAAAAATAAGACTTAATAAAATCCATTCTGTTAATGATAATTTTGTTAAAATCTCAGTTATCATTCCACAGTAATTTTCATATAAATTAATAAAAGTTTCTTCCATGCCTAGCTCCTTCCGTGTGTGTTAACCTGCTCTTAGAGTTTTGTCGTAAAAAAAGCTTTTTTTTTAATAAAATGGAGCTATATTTCCTAAAAGAAGAATATCTTTGCGATTTTTCTAGATTTTTTCTTACCAATTCCTCTAATTTTTTCAATCTTTAAAATGAAATCAAGTTTATTACTAGGTGAGGATTTTAATATGTCCTTTATTTTTATAGCTTGTTCTAGAGATAAACCGCTTATTTGTTGAATTTCCCATAAAGATGGAGAATATTCTAAGGACGGTAGGTTTATAGCTAAATAATCTTCTAATTTTGGGATTTTTAAATCATAAGTCCTTATTATCGGTGTTTCTGTTAGTTTATTAAAAAAATAGCAAAAAACCATAAAAGATAATATTTGAAAGTAAAAAAATTTTTTTCGGTCCATAAAAATGATATCGTTATTCACTTTTTAAAAGGTTCTTAATTTTTTATTTGAATTAAATACAAAATAAGTTAGAATTCGTTGCTAGATGCTCGGCAGTATCAAAAAAAGAAAGGGGATCTTTACTATGAAAAGATTTCTTTTGATGGTTTTTGCGATGGCTTTGATTTTTAGTTTTAAAAATCAAACTTTTTCGCAAGAGAGACGTGGAGGGCCGCCGCCTAATCCGCAAATTAGGAATCAAGGACCGCATTTTTCCCAACACAACTGGGAACAACGACCTGCCCCGCCACCGCCTCCCAAAAGAGAGTATAGGCCTGCGCCGCCACCAAGATATTACAACTATGGAAGTGGTTACAATTCATATTACGGAGGAGATTATTATCGTCCCCGTTATTATGGAGGAAATTATTATGGGGAACCTCGGTTGCATTTAAATATCGGCGGAGGAAGACCTTCTGGATCTTTTTCCGCAGGTGGTTTTTCGATCAGCTTTTAGTTGATAGGAAAGCCAATTTATGGTTTTACAAAAAACAGAAACTTATGCCGAGTATCTGTTTTTTTTATTTCAATCCAGAGCTTAAAAATAGCCACCTTTGCTCACCGATCATGCCGTTTGGATTAACTGCGTTTCTTGACCAACTTTTTGCTTGAAATAGAAAATGAATATTTCCATCATCTATTTTCGCAGATTCAGGAGGATTGTTGTCAGTTGCCGCTATTCTTACGGCTTTTTGTAAAATATTATCAAATTCAAAGCTTCCAGATGAAGATAATAAACTAGAGTTTAATATCTTTCCGTTTAATGACATTATGACTTCTACTTCGCTAAAAGAGTTTATACTTCTAATATCCATTGCACTTAAAGATTCCCAACCGCTTTGTCTAAGTTCGCTAAAAACTCTTGTTGCTACACGTCTTACAAATACTGCAAAATGTTCTGCTTTAGTATTTAAAAGTGTTAAGTCGCCATCTGGAAGGTTTGGAAGATACATAGATGAGCCAAAACTTCCTAAAAATTTTGCGCCACTTCCCATAGGACGTGAAAAAGGCTTGTAGTTTAATGATGAGGAAGAAGAATCTTTGTCAGTATTTAGTAAGGAGTTATTATCACCATTAATATCTTTTTTAAAATCTGAAAATAGCGTCTTTGAATCAAGTTTTAATGTTAACGCTTCTTGTTTTTCACCTAACTTTGGCATGTTGTTTTTTTTACTATTTAAAGAAAATTCTTTATTTTGCATATTATTTTTTTTACTTGTAGATAAATAATTTTTATTTAAATTACCTTTTTTTATTATCTGAGTAGCTGTTTTCCCGTTTTTTTCTTGTTTTGATGAAGAATTTCCTCTTTTTATTTGTTCTTTTTCAACAGAATTATTTTTTTCGGCAAGAAGACGAGTCTGCTTGGGAGGAATATTGTTTATTTTATCACTTTCATCTACAATTTGTTTTTTTGTACTGATAAGATTTTGATCTTCTAACATTGCAAAACTTTTAGTTGGAAGAAGGTTAACTACAAAAGCACGATTTTGGTATTCAGGCACTTTTTTAGATACAAGAAAGTAAAAAAAGACGATATGAACAATAATGGAAAAGAATAATCCAAGGGAAAGATAAGGGAAATCTGTTTTTATAGTATTTATTTTTTGCACTTTTAATATTATACTATCGCTTGCATTTGTTATAAAGACATAGGAGAAAAATATGTTTGGATTGAGCCCACTAGAAATAGCAGTAATTTTGATTCTTTTAGTTGTGTTATTTGGTAAAAGATTGCCAGAAATTGGCTCTTCTTTGGGAAAGGCAATAAATAATTTTAAAAATTCATCTTCAGATCAAAGTGTTGATAAAAAGAAATTCGAACATGAAGAAAATACAAAAATTGATTATGATCAAGTAGTAGATGAATATAAACCTTGCCAAGTTAATCAAAAAGAAACTAATAATATAGATGAGGAAAAGCAGAAATAAATTCTGTAGCGATTAAAAAATAAATTCTAGCATTGTTATGCTGATAGTTTTTCTATTTCAATAGAAGCGTCTTTACAATATTTTTTTAATGCATTGCATAGGTAGTAGTTAAAGGTGCTTAAGTAGTTATCTGTTTGAATAATTTTCCCTTTTTTTGTTTTCGAAATCGATTTTACTAATGTTGAATAATCTATAGGAAAAAGAGAGCGAGTTTCAATTATCTCTGCATCAAAATTTTGGTTGTTTAGTAAATCGCAAGCTTGAAAAATATCTTCCCCTGTAGCAATTAATGTCATATTGTTAGATTCTTTTCTAAGCTCCGCTCCATCTTGGGTTAATATATCATTTTCAAAATCAGGAACAGGCCCCTCTACTTCAAAGATGTCTGAAGATAGTAAAAAGAAAACTGGAAAATTAAAATTAAAAGATTTCTTTAAAAGAGAACAAAAATCATAAGGATTTGATGGAATAAAAATTTTATATTGAATTTTACTGTATTCTTTAGAAAATTTTTCAATATTTAAATCGTGAAAACTCTGGTTAATAAAAATATTTATATAATTAAGAGTAAGATTGTTTAGAGATTGCGCAAGCTCTAAAACATTTTCAATCAATTTGTTTAGATCATTTCTTGATTTTAAAATATTAATGACGGTTCGTTGGCTAATAGCAGCACCGCTTGCAAAATCTATAATTTCTCTTGGAGATGTTTTTAATAATATTGAATTTTTCTTTCTTTTTTCAACTAGCGATAAGCTTTCGCATGAATCATCAATGCAAATAAGAAGCTCTCGTAGCTCCTTTTTTGACTTAGATAATGTGTACTCTAAACAATCTTGAATTTTAAGCGACATTCAAAAACTCTTTTAAATTTTCTTTAGCAATATAACTTAAATCATTATTAAGCTCTTTTTTTAATTCGTCTAGAGGAAAATTAAAAGATAAGATTTTATTTTCTAAAAATTCCAATGGATCTTCAGAATTTACTGCATCGCAAATAACGACGGAAGGCATTAAATATTCTCTGGCATTTCTTGTCGCTTTATGAAGATGACTTCGCATCTTAAAAATATCATCTATTTTCGTTTCTATCCTTAAAATCTTGTCGCTATTACTTAAAAGAATATTATTTAAAACTGATAAATTTGATTTTTCTGTCTGCTCTATAATATAAACATTTGGAAGTTTATTATCCATTGCAAAAAGAATTGATTCCAAAAAGTACTCAGAATTTACTCTGTTTGAATCAAGCGTAATTAAAAATGCTGGCAAAAATCCTGTTTCTTTAAAAGAAGATGCCATTCCATTTACAATATTAAAAATCCTTTCTGGCGCATCGTTAAAATAAAAAGTTCTTAAGTTATTATCTGTGATATTTTCATTTGCTTGTAGGATTCTAAAATATTCCAAAAAACCACGTTCAATTTTACTATGCCTTGCTACATAATATGGATGAATTCTATCTGTTGAAAAAATATAATCGCTTTTATTGGAAATGGAAACTAATGATACGGCTAGCGCTTCTAATTTATAAAAAGATTTTGGAAGACTTTTTATTTTCCCAGTCATAAAACTTTTTGTTATAAAAGACTCAAGTGCTCTTAAATAAAAAATTTTGGAATATAGCTGAAAAAGTACATCTTTGTCCATAATAAAAAGTCCATTGTCTTTATAAACTCAACAAGATAAGATTCTAATATATAAAAGAATTTATTTAAAGATAGATAATAATTATTTTTGTATTATGTTTAACAAATTACTTGCCATAGATCCAAGTCTTACGTGTACAGGTTGGGCATTATTTGATGTAAAATCTGGGACGATCCTTGGAATTGGAAAAATAAAATCAAAAAAAGAGGGGATTCTTTCTGAAAGATTATCAGATTTTCAAGTCAAGGCTTCAATTTTATTAGATAGCTTAAAACTTTCTAAAAATGATATTTTGCTTTGCGAAGAAGCCACGACGATAATAGATCCGAGAGCCACGATAGTCGTTGAGCAAGTTAGATGTATTTTTGAGGTATTAGGAAGAAATCAGAACGTAAATGTCCCAGGAAGAATAAATCCAAGAACCGTTCAATATGAGATTATGGGCTTAAAGGGATCTCAAATCGATAGAGACTGTGTTAAAGCAATAGCACGAGAAACTGTAAAATCTTTATATGCAAAAATGTTAAAAAATATAGGATTTTCTTTGGAAAAAATATCTTCTAAAGGCAATCAAGATATTATTGATGCTATTTTAATCGGGGCATTGGGGTTAGCTAGAATACATTCTGCGATCAATGCAAAATGCGACCTTTCCACGTTATTTACCTCGAATTACAAAAGAAGAAGGTAATTTTATATGACTGTTTATAAAAATTTTTTGTTTTTATTTTTTGTTATTTTTAATGTGCATATATTGAGTG
Organism: uncultured Bdellovibrionales bacterium; assembly: GCA_964534945.1. Lineage (GTDB taxonomy): Bacteria > Bdellovibrionota_C > UBA2361 > UBA2361 > CAKMMH01 > CAZHFA01. The sequence goes on from CAZHSB010000005.1 coordinate 11,923, forward strand.
CTACTAGTCAAGTAACGGTTTGTACTCAAAATTTGCATAATTATGGTTTGTATTCAGCTACCAAAGGACGGCAAGCAAAGATAAATAGGGAAGATTTTGTTTTTAAGGAAAAATCTCTTATTAAAAGGTTTTCTGATGTTGATTGTGATATAATTGCTTTTCAAGAGCTTTTAGGAAATGATAAATCTTCAAAGGAAGCCATTAAAAATTTATCAGATAATTTAAAAAGTTATACTGGTAAATCTTTTGATTATTACATAGGACGTTCAAATGATAAATTTTCAAGAGTTGGCTTTTTGGTGGCGAAAAATAAAGTAAAGGTCTTGAACACTTTTTCATATTCAAAAAGAGAACTTCCTAAATTATTAAAAGAAGAAAGGCCCAGGTATTTTACAAGAGGGCCATTTGAGATTAATTTAGAGGTTAAAAAAGTCGATGAAAAGTTTGTCACGTTAACAATAATTACATTTCATTTTAAATCGCAAAGTGGGGGATATAAAGATCCTGCAAAGCTTAACTGGGAAATTTTAAGAATGCAATCTGCTGAAGGGTTAAGACAAATTGCAGAAGAAAAAGTAAAAAATAATGATTCTAAAAAAGAAAATATTTTAATTTTACTTGGAGATAGAAATTCTAACTTTACATCATCATCTTCTAAAATATTAGATGGAACTTATTTGCTAAGTGATTTTTCAAAATCTTTTTGCATGGTTTCAAAAAAAGGAATTCCAATTTGCAAAGAGAAAATTGAGAAAGTACCCAAATTTATTTCTGTTTTAACTAATGATCCTGAAGCTCTAATGGGGCAAGGAAGTTATATATATAAAAAACAATATTCTTGGCTTGATGAAATTTTGATATCAGCTTCTAAAGATTCATATGCATTAGAAAATAAAAATTATACTAATAATTATGATAGTGGAGTTTTTAGAAAATATGAGAACGCATCAGATCATGCGTTAGGATTTGTAAGGCTACATTTTTGATAATGATACAAATAAAAAGTAGCTAAAAAACTATTCTAGATTTCTCCACTCATTAATCTTTTTATCAATCATATCATGAAGCTCTTTTGTTATTGTTTCTAAGTTACAATCTTTTGCTTCTATTGGAGGGAAGTATTCTGCAAAAAAATCTATTCCAAATGGAACAGGAAAATATTTGTATGCAAAAGTTTTCCAAGAGCCATCAATCGCAACGGGAACAATTAAAGCAGAAGGAGTATATTTTATTAAAGTTTTTATTCCTGCATCTTTAAATTCTTTTAATTTGCCATCTCTCGCTCTTGTACCTTCAGCAAAAATGCAAACAGCAATTTTTTCTTTCTCAATTCTTTCTCCCATTACTTTTATAAGCTTTATGGATTGTTTTGGATTATTCCTATCAATAAGTGCTGCATTTTGTGCCCGTAGGCATACAGATACTGTGGGAATCCACTTGCTAAGTTCTTTTTTAGCAACATAAACAATTTTTTTTCTTTTTAAAAAACAATTATGCATTCCCGTATCGTATAAACTTTGATGATTAGAGACCAAAATTACAGGTCTATCTAAAGGAAGATTTTTTGCTATCTCCGTGTTTTTTAAGTGAAATTTTGTGGCTGAAAATAATTTCAAAAATATTAATACACTTCTAGATTCCCATCTAAAAATCGTGTGCACGTATTTTTTATTAAAAAGTTGTACAATTTTTGCCAAGATATCTGCGCTTATAAGCGATATGGTAAAAAATATTAACTGAATAGGGGTTGTTAAGACGCCTAGCCAAAATTCTTTCTTAGTTACATATGGTGTTGATATAAATTTCTTCATATTTTTTACATTATACAACAATATCTAAAAAAGCCAACATGTTAATTTTACTATAATTTTAGCCATAAAGTAACAAATTGTAAAAAAGTTGTAAAAAAAATGTAAAAAAAGTGCAACGGTTTTGTAACAAATGCATCTTACTCTTGTAACTAGATGGGAGTTATGAAAACAAAAAAGAGTTTTTTTATATGGGAGGACATATGATGAATGAATTAGAGTTAGAAGTGTTTGAAAAGCCAGAAATAACATGCCATGACGTTGAAAATCTATATGGTGAATATATAGAGGGAGACCTTTTGCAAAGCCTATCAGACAGGCTTCGTGACCATATATGTGAATGTCCTGCATGTCAGGAATTTGCAATGTTGTATAATCAAGTAATAGACATTGCTTCTCAAATAAAAGATACAATTACTCTTTCTGATGACGTAAAAAATAGGCTTCATGAAAGATTAAATAAGGAGCTAGGGCTAAGCTTGCCAATTTTCCCTGCAGAGACAGATAAGCATTAATATATAAAAATTTGAATTTAATTGTAAAAAGTGGTAAAAATCTTTGTCTGAGTAGAAAATAAGGTTATTGAAAGTTTTTATAAAAAAAGAAAGGGGATCTAAAAAAATGTCCTTAAATCTAGATTATTGGCTTGATGCTGATGATTTTAAAAGACAGCTCATTGAGCTTTCTTTTGGATTTCTAAGTGAATGGGTAGTAGTCTTGAATCGGACCGGCCATAGAGTTAAATTTTCAAATTCTGGTAGGGAAGTGACGTTTCCATCTGAGAAAAAAACCGTGCGAGTAAATTATACCCGTAGGGAAAAATTTTCAATTGGAAAAATTCCTATATCTATTGAAGAATACAAAGATATCGACGGTATTCCAACCAGAAAAGAGAAATGTCTCTACATTGAAGAGACAAAAGAAATATGGAATCCTTCTCTTGAACCCAGAGTATTTTACATTGTCTCTCGTGTAGCATACGATGCTTGCGATAGACCAGATGTGTTATGTGCAGGCGCTTTAAACAAAGATGCCTATAAGGTTGTTCAATCGGCTTCAGGATTAACCATGAAAGAATCCACTATTGAATGGGTCAAAACATGGCCTAAGAATGAGGCTAAAATTAAAAATTTTTGTGATATGCCATTTCCTTCAAAGGAAATGGCAGTTGCATGAAAAATTTAAAATCTTGAGTGAGAAGGGGAAAACTTTTCTTTCTCACTCAAAGGTTTTTTTATTCTACTCAAAATTTTTTAATTTAATTTTTTCTTTGCTATTACAATATATCTTTTTGGCGCATGATAGCCCTCGATTGTTAGATTATTATCGTTTGGATCTAAAAAATCTTCTAAACTCTCAAATGTCGCATCTTTTGTTCTTCGTTGTTCTTCTTTGGTTGTTACGCATAGTTCGCTTTCATCTAAAATTTCAAAATTATTTATTTCAAGCCATCTCTTTAAGCATGATGGAGTTGGCAAAAACCAAACATTTCTCATTTTAGAATAAGTTTTAGGACATAATGCAATTGGTTTTTTATTATCGTATACAATGGTTTCTAAAATTAAAATTCCATTTTTATTTAATGATTTCCAAACTTCATTTAACATTAAAAGAGGATTTCTTTGATGATAAATTACCCCAAGGCAAAAAATTACATCAAAAAAATTATTAAATATAGAAAAGTTTTCTGCCTTTATTGGTTCATGCAAAATATTTTTGATATTTAAAAATTTCTGAAGAAATTTAAATTGAAAGTAATTTTTTGGCATTGGATCAGAATTTATTATAAGCTTAGGTTTTAAAGTTGATAATCTAAAACTAAAATATCCATTATTTCCACCGATATCTGCAATTATTTTATCTTTTAAATTTGGAATAAGTTCTTTTAACCTATTAAATTTCAAAAAAGAGTTCCATTCGCTTTCAATATCATACCCTAAAATATTATATGGTCCAATTCTCCAAGGAGCTAAAATGGATATTACATCTTTTAGATTTTTATATTGTACTTTTGTAATGGATTTTTCGCTATTAATCGTAATCTTATCATTTAATAAGTTGGCTGAGAAATCTTGTCTAGAAATTTTCCCTAAATATTTATTGAAATCTTTATAAAAGGGAACGGATAAAAGCTTATTTTTAAAATTCTTTCTCTCGTTCCTTAATATTTTAAAATTAATTTTCTCTTTGTATTCTAATAAAATATCCATTATTATTTTTTTAATGTCATCTCTTTTGTTGTCACCGTTTCTTTGCCTGTAAAGTCAACAGTAGTTTCTGTTATTATTACTTTATTATCGACTATATCTGTAATGATACCACCTTTTACGCCAACCTTTGTCCCTTTTTCTGCGACAAAACCTTTTCCCGAAATGTCTTCTATTATTGCCTTTGGTTGATCTCCAAAAGAAACAATGGCTGTTAATTTTAATTGTGAAATGTCATATTGCTCTAATGGTGTATTTCCTTTTTTCACTTTATCATTTTTACTTGCATCATATTTTACAAAAGGATCTCTTTTTCCTTTAGAATCATATTTAAAATTCTCATTGTTATCTTCCAAAGAATCAATTAATTCCTTTTTTGTCTCATCTGTTAAATTGCTATGCTTATTTACGGCTACACCAACCTTCTTACTGGAATTAAATATTTCATCACTTCCTTGAATAATTGGTTTATTATTTTCTAGCCTATATTCATAAGCTTTTTTAGTTTCTGGATTAATTGGAATCGTTACCAAATATTTTGGTACAAGTAAAGAAAGGGATTCTGGCATTTTTCCCCCATGTTCTGTTGTGTATGCATTAAGAGCAAGTCTTATAGTTAAAACATCTTTTTTTATTGGATCTTTTATCCTAGAAGCTTGCTCAGAAATTATTTGCTTTATGTCATTTATTGCAACATCTTTTTGGGCTGAGAAAATATATATAATTTCTAAAAAAACAAGTGCAATAAGAACTATTAAAAATTTTTTAAGTTTTTTATTCATTATCAATACCAAAATTAAAATAAAACACTTTTATTTTATATTATTATGAATATTTTTAAAAGACAGCTAATTTTCTTTGTATAATTTAATTCCTTTACTAATTAATGCGGTTATTGCTTTATTATTATCTTTGACCTTAAAAACCATTATTGCAAAGTTTTCTTTTTTGTCTAAAAAGCTATACATATACTCAACATTTATTTTCACATCGTTTAATATATGCAAGATATTTGAAAGCTCTCCAGGCTTATCGTCGACTTCGGCTGCAATAACTTCCGTTTCGCTACAAGCAATGTTGTTTTCTTTTAAGGCTAAAATTGCCTCATCTATCTTATCGACAATCATTCTAACTATTCCAAAATCTTCCGTTTCTGCAATAGTAATAGCTTTAATGTTTATATTATTGTCCTTTAAAAGATCTGTTATCTGAAGTAATTTTCCTTTTTTGTTTTCTAAAAAAATTGATAATTGTTTCATGTAGCATCTCCTTAAATTAAATTTTTCTTTTATCAATTACACGTACAGCTTTTCCCTCACTTCGTTTTATTGTCTTTGGTGGAACCAAACGAAGTTTTGGAGTAAGGGTAATGACAGGCACCATTTCTTTTATAATAGTTGCTTTTAATTTTTCTATTTCTGCAACACTATCCGAAAAAGTTTTATCATCAAGCTCTATGACTATCTCAAGTGTATCTTGATAATTAGAGCCTCTATCAACTATAATCTGATAATTAGGCGTAATGCCTTTTTTGATTCCCAATAAAACATGCTCAATTTGAGATGGAAATAAATTAATACCACGAACAACTAACATATCATCAATTCTTCCACTTATCTTGCTAATTTGTGGTAATGTTCTTCCACATTTACATTTTTCATGAGAAATTGATACTAGATCTCTAGTTTTATAACGAATAAGAGGCATTCCTTGTTTAGTTAATGTTGTAATTACGAGTTCTCCTTTTTGGATTGAATCTGTAACAGGTTTTTGTGTTTTTGGATCTATAACTTCAGGATAGAAAACATCTGCCCATATATGAAGCCCATTTTTTTTACTACATTCCATAGCCACTCCTGGGCCTATAATTTCTGACATGCCATATATATCATGAGCTTTGATCCCAAGGCGTCTTTCAACTTCTTTTCGCATATTTTCGCTCCAAGGTTCTGCGCCAAAAATCCCTATTTTCCAAGAAATATCTTTTGGTGATAAGCCTTCGCTTTCGGCTTCTTCTGCAAGATATAGCGCATAAGATGGTGTACAAGCTAGCACGGTTGGTTTTAAAGCTTTCATTAAAAAAATCTGCCTTTTTGTTTGCCCCGAAGACATTGGTAGGACCGTAGCACCTAGTTTTAATGCTCCATAATGAGCGCCAAATCCTCCTGTAAAAAGTCCATAACCGTAGGCAATCTGTATAATATCATTTTTAGTAACACCTGCGCTTGAGAGCGAGCGCGCCATTACGTCTGCCCAAAGATAAATGTCTTTTCTTGAATACGAAACTAGAGTGGGGGTACCAGTTGTTCCGCTTGAAACATGAATTTCTGAAATATTAGATATTGGAGCAGAAAAAAGTCCAAAAGGAAATGCTTCCCTTAAATCATCTTTTGTCGTGAAAGGAAGTTTTTCAATATCTTCCAAACTTTTTATATCGTTTGCATTGATGCCTAAATCATCAAATTTCTTTTTATAAAATGTAGAATTTGCATAAACATATTTTACAATTTTTTTTAATCTTGAAAGTTGAAGCTTTCTTAGATCACTTATTGGCATCGCTTCTAGATGTTCATTATAAATCATTTTATTTTACGTCCTTCAAAAAAATCATTTTTATTTTTTTCTAACATAGTTGCACCTTTTTTGATAGAAATTTTTTTAAGTGCATCTTCAAAAATTTCAATATCAATTGGAAGCATATTAGAAACAACTCCACCTAACTTTATATTTGTGGAATTATCTACAAGGATTCCCCCTGCGTTTTTTATTTGTTCTTTTATTTTTTCTTCATTTGGATAATCGTTTATGTTTTTTACGATTTCTGTTCCAACAATTATCTTCGAGTTATCATTTAGATAATTTAAATATCTAAAAACTTCCAATAATTCCATACTAATAATTATGTCCGCAGAATGCATTGAGATTAGTGGAGAAAAAATTTCATTATCTGATATCCTTAAATGAGAAACGACAGAACCGCCTCTTTGTGACATTCCATGGACTTCACTTTGTTTTACAAAATATCCTGCATTGAGTGCAACATTTGATAAAAAAGATGATAAAAAAATAACTCCTTGTCCTCCAACTCCACATAAAATGATATCTATTTTCATTTATTTATCCTTATTTTTTTGGCTTTTCTTAAAGTTTCAATGCATTCTTGTTTTGAGATAATTACAGATACATTCTTATAATTTAATTCATCTTCAAGAATTTTTATATTCTCACTTCGATTAGATAGAATTGGCGATATTGTATGAATATGATTTTTATCAACTCCGATTCCCTCTACAATTTCTTTTATCCTTTCGCTTGGAAGAATTTGAGGTTGCCCGCCTGTCATTGCAGTTGTTAAATTATCTAAAATAATAATTACGATATTAGAATTATTAGCTACACTATCGACTAATCCTGTCAATCCTGAATGGAAAAATGTACTGTCGCCTATAACCGCAATCGCTTTTTTACCACAATCAGAGGCGCCTTTTGCCATTGAAATAGAGGCTCCCATATCGACTAAGGTGATTGGTAATGAAAATGGGGGAAGCGATCCTAATGAATAACACCCAATATCTGAGTTAATAACTAGATCGTTATTTTTTGATAAAACATCTTTTAATATTGTAAAACTTTCTCTGTGCGGACATCCCTTACAAAGTTGTGGAGGACGAGCAGGCAGATCTGTTAGGCGAGGTAAGAGTGACGGAATAAAATTATCGTTTATGTTTAATCCTTTTTTTATGGTATCTGGCGTTAATTCTCCTTGAAGATTAAAAGTGCCATTAAGTTTTCCGTGTATATGAAATTTTGTGTCTGCAATCCCTCTTAAATACCTTTCAAGATAAGGATAACCTTCCTCTATTATATAAATATTCTTAAGAGGTTCTAAAAATTTTTTAATTTTTTCTTTAGGAAAAGGATAAAAACCAATATGAAGATGTGGCATATCTTCTAATTTTGCTTCTTCAAAATATTCTTTTGCAAGTCCTGTCGTTATAACTCCTGTTTTTCCTTTTTTTTGATTTTGAAAGTTATAGGAAATGTTTTCTGAAGTTTGTTCTAATAAATGGTATTCATCTAAAACTCTTTTCCAGTTTCGTTTTCCGAAAAAAGGAACTACATTCCAGCACGTTGAATCAGCGACGCCCTTTTTGGTGCAGGGGGCTTCGTTAATTTTGTTTTTGATTAAAATACCTCTTGAATGTGAAAGCCTTGTACAGGTTCTTATAAGAACAATTTTATTTAGTTTTTCAGAAAGTAAGAAAGCTTCTTTTGTCATATCAAAGCATTCTTGGATATTTGCTGGTTCAAAACATGGAGTCCTCGCAAAGTCTGCATAATATCTTGAATCTTGTTCATTTTGAGATGAGTGCATACTAGGATCATCTGCTACGACAATAACAAGTCCTCCATTTATCTTTAAATTGGCCCCACTTAAAAAAGGATCACTTGCTACATTTAATCCAACATGCTTCATGGAGACAAAAGCTCTTTCTCCTATAAAAGAAACTCCGAGAGCGGATTCTAGAGCTGTCTTTTCATTAGTCGCCCAAAAAGCGTTCGAAGAATTTTTCCTTAAATATTCCATGATTTCAGTAGAGGGAGTTCCTGGATATGCATAGGAAGATGAAACAAAAGACTCTAATACCGCGAGTGCAATTGCTTCATTTCCTGACACTACTTTTTTTTCTAATAAATTATTCATTATTTACCATTTGATATTTTTATTTTAAAAAATTTTTAACGAAGTCAAAGTCTATATCTAATTTTTCTTGATCTGTAAATCCCAAATTAAAAGAATCTTTTTTAAACTTTTCTAAAAGCATAAAAATATATTCTGCATTTTTTGATTCGTTATAAATCTTTTTTGAATATTCATATGACAAAAGATTGAAAAATAATAATTTTGCCAAAAGCGCATCATAAACTGTAATTATTTGATGACTTCCCCTAAATGGTCTTTTTTCTTTAAAAGCATTTAGCATTTCTGGATTAATAACTGGATTAAGCCTATCTTTTCCATTAAAAAAAGAAAAAAACTTATCGTCACTTTTTGCTCTTTCTATTATTGCCAGCATATCGGCGTCTCTTACTACAGATAATTTTTTTATGAGAAGATCTTTTTCATCTTGAGTACATGTCTTATAAAAATTATCTTCTTTAATGTTTGTAGTATCATCATGATATTGTATCAAAAATAAAATTGCTGGATCTTGAATTTCTTTGGTTTTTTCTAATATTTTTTTTCCAAGATCCCCATGCCATGCTTTTATGATGGTTCCATTTTTTATCTGATAAAATCTTCCAATATCATGTAGTAAAGCACCTGCTCCAATTTGTGCTTTATCATTTTCTTTTATTTTTGAAAGATTAATTTCGTTTTTTATAATGTTAGTTGTGATTTCGTATACTAGTAGGGAATGTTCATACTTTAAATTATACCAATGTATCTCAATCTCACTAGATGAGAGTTTAAGCTGCGCTTCAAAGTGCTTCTTTAATATGTTTTTTGCATTTTTTATCAAATTATTTTCTTCTTCCATACTTTAAGAATATAACATATTTTTAATAAAAGAATATAAATGAAATCTTTATTTTAAAATAAGGCTTTTTATTTTCATTTATGTCGATTATTATCGGTGATTATAAGTTTATGTAAGGATTTTTATGCAGATTAGTGAAGAAAATAAATTAAGACTTTTAAAAGCGCAAGAAACAGAAATGACAGAATGCATGGTTTATAAGCTACTAGCTAGGATTGATAAAAATCCTAAAAATAAAGAAATTTTCTTGGAATTATCTAGGGAAGAATTGAATCATGCAAAAGTATTAAAAACATATACTCAAAAGAATGTACTTATTAACAAATATAAAGTTATAAAATTTTATTTAATGGCTAGATTCTTTGGAATTATTTTTACACTAAAGTTTATGGAAGCAGGTGAAAAGGATGCAGGAGTTTTTTATATGACTTTTCCAGATTATCCCGAGCTTTGTCAAATTGCAAAAGATGAAGATGCTCATGAAATGGCACTTATTTCAATTTTAAACGAAGATAAATTAGAATATATAGGATCTATAGTTTTGGGGTTAAATGATGCATTAGTTGAATTTACAGGAGCATTGGCAGGATTTACACTTGCATTAAATGATTCTTCTTTAATTGCATTAACAGGGAGTATTACGGGAATTTCTGCTTCTCTTTCGATGGCATCTTCTGAATACCTTTCTACGAAAACAGAAGATGGAAATAAAAAGCACCCATTAAAAGCTAGTGTATATACTGGTATAACGTATGTTATGACTGTTTTTTTGTTAATTATGCCGTTTGTGATATTCAAAAATGTATTACTAGCGTTGGCAGTGATGCTCCTTATAGCGCTTATGGTAATTGCTCTGTTTAATTATTATTATTCCGTTGTTAGGAGTGAAAATTTTAAATCAAGGTTTTTGGAGATGGCATGTGTTAGCTTTTCAGTGGCAGGCATTAGTTTTTTAATAGGATATCTATTAAAGCTTTTTACTGGGATTGAAAGTTAACGATATTTTAATTTTTTTATTTATTTAGATTATGTTAGAATACGGGAAGTTTTTTAGAAACTTTCTTAGTTTGATTTGCCTAAAAATAAAGGAACAAAATGAAGAAAAAAATTGTGATTGTTGTTATATGTTTATGTATATTGGCGGTTGTTTTTATTCCAGCAATCTTAAATATTTCATCTTCTTTACGCATAAAAAATGGCGTAACTGATGGAAGTGAAATTAAAGATATAAAAAAAATATCAAAAGCTATAAAAAAGGAAGATGAGAAAATTATAAAAGACGAAAAAGCGCGCCAAAAGATTGAGAACGAATTAATGAAAAGAGAAAAGGACAATTTTGAAGAAGTTGATTCTTATGAAGATGTCGATAATGTAGATAATAGTAATGATAACGATAATAATGATGATGATCAGTCGAATGTAAAAGAGGAAAAAATAACAGGAAAGGATATTACGGTTGTTTCGTTAGATCCACTTGAAGAAATAGAGTGGTTAATGAATAACATATATTTAGAAGATTTATATCTTGGGTCATCTTCTGGATTTGATAAGGATATTACAGAAATTCAATGGGAAAATATAAGAGTTGATAGTGTTATTGGAGTAATTAAAGGGATTTTATCATCAATTGATAAATTATTACTTGATATTCCACAAAGTAAAGTTTTGACAGCGAAAGAGTCTTCTAAATTAAGGTCGTTACTTATAAAATATTCAAGTTCAGTAAGCTTTTTAATAAGGCAGGGAGAACGAAATGTTTCTGCCAAGGAAGCATTGGCAATGGTTGTCGGAAGTTATAATAATCTTATGCAATATTTTAATAACTTGGTTACTTCTGCCAAAATTAAGGGGGAAGAAATCGATATATCTGTAGATGATGTAAAATTTGATAAATTTTTTGCTTCTCCGAGTATAAAAAATGCGACTAATGCTGACAGTAACTTTTTGACAAGCACAACAATATTCTTAAAAATGGTGAACATTAAAGAAGATGAAAATTTAAGATCTACTATAGCCTTTAATGTAGAGATTGAGGGCACTGATATGTCAAGACTCGAAATATATAATCAATTTGGATTATATGAAAATATTTCTGTTAATTATATTGGCGAAAAGAAGCAAAAAAGATTATTTTCATTTGATAAGGCTTATCCTGCAGAGGGAATTTATGTTATTAAGGTTATAAGCAGTGTAGGAAAGTATTACTATAAAAGATATTTGTTTTATCCAAGAGTAAAAATATTTCCTTTTGAAAATGGATCTTATAAGCTTCCTTTTCTTAATGATGAATATGAGAAGCTTGATAATTTTTTTGAAATACAATCCACAGGCAGGATAAATAATAATTTTATTGATCGAGAATTTGTAGAAGGATTTTAAAGATAAAAGGTAGAAAAACAGTTGTGCTTTTTTTTTCTGACCTTTTTTCAAGGAGCCTCAATGTATTAAAAATACAAAGAGGCTTTCCTTGAGTTTCTCATCTATTTAATTATAGAGATTGATTTGACCATTAAGAAGCCAAATTCGTTTTCTCCATAATATGAGATTTCAACCTGATCTTTATCCTTTATAAAAGGAAGATCTTTTGAAACGTTCCATTTTGCGATGAATTTCATGTCATCTAGAACAGTTTCCGTTTGCTGCGGAATTTCAATTAGATAAAACGTTTGCCCATCTTGGACTTGTGTTGTTATCTTAGTGATGAATCCACAATGTTTTTTGAGAGGAACATTTTCTGAAATAAGCTTCCCCTCAATTTTCCCAAACTCTTTTAGGTAGGAAGTAATGGCTTCCTGCTTAGTCCGTCCGATAGAGCGAATTTCTCGTTCATAATGAACAAAACCAAGAGCTTGATACTCTCCTTGGTTCAAAGTTAGTGATGCCACCCATGTAGGTTCGTCATTAACCTCGTAAAGGATCGGTTCTTCGGCTTCCCATTTTTGATCAGAAACAAGGGATTCGAGCTTCACCCTAGCTGCTTGATCATTTATTGGAGCGCCGTCTAGCTTAAACGAGAAAACTTTTCCAGTCCTTGTATCCATTTGATAAATGAACGCAAGTGATGTATCGCTTGAACGTAAATTCGAGCAACAGGCAAACCATCTAGCTTCTCCGCCTTTGTTCCAAGTAAGCCAAATTTCGCTATTGGGGGTTTGCTCGTAAAGCCCAGTTTTTGACCCCAATCCACAACTAGCCCAAAAGCCGTTTTTCATGCTTCCAGCCCAATTGATTCGTTCTTTGAAGATTTCCTCTGGATAAATACGATCTATCCAAGCAGGAGCCTCTTGAGGCTTAAAAAACTCATGTTCTCCCGTTTCTGGATCTACCATAATTATGCCAAATACTTTATTGGCATTCCAACCAATACTTGGTTTGGCTGCAGTAACGATCCACCATCCTTTTCCCTCATCATCAACTTCGAATGTAAAATCCGAGAGTCGATAGTGACAATAACCCTCAAACCACAAAAAGCGACGAAGGTCTGTTTGGAAAAACGCTGATGGTGAGAAAACAATTTCTTGTTTCGTAAGTGGACTTGAGGCAGACATGGCGTCCTCTGCGTTAGTACAAATAAATCCAGGAATAGATTTATTTGTAAGCCATTGCCAAAAGCCTCTGTATCCAAGAACGGATACAAAAGTTAAGTTGTTTTTTACTTTTTGAATGGCAGTATCATGGATATTGTATGCTGCACCGTATCCATCTGTGCCAAGGACTCTACCAGCTTTTTTGATAGCCATTCGTTCATCAACAACGCGAATGTTGTCAATTGAATTTTTATCAATTGATGGGAGCTCTTCTTTGCAAGTCGTTTCTTCAATTTTACCAATCATAGATCGGTAAGAGTTAAGATAAAACAACTTAGAGTAAAAGATTGCCACTGTCATCCAAATAAAAAATATCATTATTAGGAAAATGCCAATCTTTGTTAGCCAAGACAACTCAAGCAATGTTTTATCATGAAAGAACGAGTTGTTCGTCCTTAAAGATGATAGACGGGCAGATTTTCCAACTCTTATTCGCATAAGTATAAACGCGAGAGCTGATGCCGTTATTGCACTTTTTACAAATGCTCCTGCAAGCCCAAAAAATGGGCCACAAAGCGCTGGAGGGGACGCATAAAGTAGCCAAAAATTCGCTACAAACAATATTCCCAAAGCCAACTTGTTAGGAGCGAACTTTGGTCGAAAGTCGCAAACTGTCCATCCTGTTACGACAGTTAGAATTATCGCAAGAAAAATCATTGTAGTCATTTTATTACTTTCTAGTAAATTTTTAAAAAAAAACCTTAATTTTGCACAACTGTTTTTCATTTAAAGAAAATTTATTTTTGTTATTTTTCCTTAAATGAAAAACAGCCACATATTTTCTTCTACGCATATTAAATTATCGAGAAATAATACATCAATATGCTAATATTAATCAAAAAATTATTTGCATGAAAATGAATATTTTTTTAGTTAAATTTTTTTATTGCTCTAAAAAGGGTTCCCTTTTGGTTCGTAAGTACTGCCCCACTCCTGCTCCCCGTAGCTATAATGCCACCATTCGTCTGGATAATTAACCATACCTACGTCTTTCATAACAGAAAAAAGTTTTTTTCTGTTACATATTTGCTCGGCTGTTAATCCATCTGAAAACGTAGGAGTTTTGGGATTGCTTGTATCTAGATATTCAGTTCCCATATCTAGTGGGATCTTGTTAAGACATAAAGTTAAATCTACAGCCGCGCCTGTTTGATGTCCACTTCCAATCTTATAGGGATTTGCAATACCGATATTTGCTTTTTCTTCTATTTGCTCGTCAGAAAAATCAGGATTTTCTTCTTTTATTTTTTTTATTTCCGCATTCCAGAAGCCTATTTGTTTTTCGATAGACCTATATGTTTCAAAGATTTTAAATTGATATCCAGCTGGCAATAATTTTTGAGCGATAATATCTCTTAGACAGAAGTGTTCAGCTTTATTATCTCTAATAAATGTTTCTTCGCTTAAATCAACAAGTCTAGGATTTTTCTGTGTTTCAACAACATCTATATCTTTAGTGAGATTACAGACAGTATGCTTCATCTCTTGCACTCTTAAAACTAAAACTTAAAAAATGAAAACAACAAGAAATAAATGGTGGAGGTAAAGGGGATCGAACCCTTGACATTCGGCTTGCAAAGCCGACGCTCTCCCAGCTGAGCTATACCCCCAAAACTGAAGTCGTCTTTAAAAGAATCTATCGACGTGAAAAAAAATATTAATATAAAAATAAAATTACTTCAATATGTTAAGAAAAATAATTTTATAAATAGATAATATAAATAAAAATATTAATGGTGGGCCAGGGAAGACTTGAACTTCCGACCTCGTGCTTATCAGGCACGCACTCTAACCAGCTGAGCTACTGGCCCACAAAATTTCTTTCAAAGGAACGAATACAACGATAGATAAAAATTTTATTAATGTCAAGAATATGGAAAAATTTAATGTTTTTTAACTTAAAATATATCATTGTGAAACTAATTAAAATTTTCTAAACTTCTCCATTAGGCTATAAAATTTTTTTTGTTTTTTTAGTGTATTTAATGTTTTTTATTATTTTTATTATATTACTTCCTATTTGGCTAGTTTTAAGTGGAAAATTTGATGTTTTTCATATTACGCTTGGAGTAATATCTTGCATGGCTGTAGCCTTTACTTCAAAAGATTTATTTTCTCTAAAAGGTTCTTTCTTCAAAAATCTAATAATTTTTTTTAAGCTAATATTGTATTTTCCTTGGATTGCTTTTGAAGTTATAAAGGCAAATATAGAGGTTTCGTTAATCGTCTTAAGCAAAGATGTAATAAAAAAAATTGATCCAATAGTTTTCGTCTATAAAACAAATTTAAAAAATAAACTGGCACAAGTGCTTTTTGCAAACTCAATTACTTTAACTCCGGGGACTGTAACAATGTCTTTATATGACGATGAACTCATAATTCATGCTTTAAAAAAAGAAGGTGCGTTAGACGGCGTAAAAAAAATTGAGAGAAAATTACTTGGGATTTTTAAGGATTAACTTGTTTATGGATTTATTAACTATTTTTGGAATAGCAACAATTTGCCTTGTCCTTTTAATGTTTCCTGTTTTGTACAGGTTAATAAAGGGCCCAACTATGATTGATAGAATCTTAAGTGCAAATATTATTGGTACAAAGGCAGTTTCGTTGCTTATCCTTGTGGGATTGCTTTTAGGAAAGCTTGATATGTACGTTGATTTGGCGATTACTTATGCGCTTTTAAATTTTTTAGCATCGCTTGTTGCAGGACGTTTTATGAAACACTCAATGAAGCGTTGATTTTTATTTAGGAATTTTTAATTTGTTTTATGTTGATTTTGTAATTATATCTTTGATTTTTCTTTCTGTGATATCTTTTGCTATAGCAGTGATTGGTGTTATTAGGTTTCCAGATTTTTATACGAGAGTTCACTCTGCTTCAAAAGGAGATACTCTTTCAACAATGCTTATGCTATCTGCTGTGATTATATTTTTACTAAAAACTGATTTTTCACAAACAGGATATTTAACGGTAATAAAAATATGTTTAGTGATATTTTTTATGTTTTTAACGGGGCCTACAGGAATCCATACCTTGATAAATGCTGGCTATGAGCTTGGCAAGAAACCATTTATAAAAAATGATAAAAAAGAGGCTGAAAAAAATGATTGAGTTATTAGAATTTTTAATCTTACTTATTTTGGTAATTGTTGCTTTTTTGGCATTAAATATAAAAGATTTGTTTACAGCAACTGTCCTTTTAGGAAGTTATAGTTTTCTAACATGCATTCTACTTGCTAGTATGTTAGCGGTTGATGTTTCGTTTACGGAGGCATCTGTGGGGGCGGGAATAAGCACTATTCTAATGCTCGCAACATTATGTAAGGTAGGCGTAAAAACAAAAGATTAGTAAAGATGAAAAAATTTTATCAAATAGTAATATTATTATTTTTAATTTTATTTTGTGTGATTTCTATTGATTTCCCAGTTTCAGGAGATAAAAATTCCCCTGCAAATACCAATGTTTCTACATATTATATAGAAAATTCTTACAAGGAAACACATATTCCAAATATTGTTACAACGATTTTGGCAGATTATAGAGGCTTTGATACTCTATTTGAAACTTCTGTAATTTTAACAGCGGGGATTGCCCTAATCCTTATTTTATCAAAAGATACGGCAGGGAAGAAAGAAAGGAAGTATTATCCAAAACTTTCCGAGCATACTGACCAAGTAGTTCAGACAACTTGCAAATTTATTATGCCACTTATGCAACTTTTTGCACTTTATGTTATTGCGCATGGCCATTATAGCCCCGGGGGAGGCTTCCAAGGAGGCGTCATTCTAGGCGCTAGCTTTATCTTTTATGCAATATCTTTTGGCGTTGTCAAATCTTTAGAAAGATTTTTTAAGGTAAAAAGGCAAGTCTTAGCTTTTTGCGGTGTGTTTATTTATGCAGGGGTAGGGACGCTTTGTTTTTTGTTAGGCGAAAATTTTTTGGAATACAAGGCTCTTGCAAAAATATTAAACTCTACTCCTCAAATGGCGCACTCATATGGCGTGCTTTTTATTGAGCTTGGAGTTGCTCTTACTGTGACAATTGTTATGTTTACATGCTATGTTTTCTTGGCAACAGGAAGTAGTTTTGAAGATGAAAATTTATAATGAAGGAAAAAAAGATTTATGAATTTTTTATTAGAAAAATATAATTATATATTTTATTTTGTTTTGCTTTCATTAGGACTTTACGCGATGATGGCAAAAAATAATCTTTTTAAAAAGGTTATTGGAATGAGCATTTTTCAAGCTTCAATTATCCTTTTTTATATTTCTATTGGATTAAAAAAAGGTGGAAATATCCCCATTCTGGAAGAGGGGAGTGTGAATGCTAATTTATATGTAAACCCCTTACCCCATGTTTTGATGCTAACAGCAATTGTTGTCGGTGTATCAACGCTTGCTGTTTCACTATCGCTCTTACAAAAAATACATAAAACTTATAAAACGATAGAAGAAGATGAATTATTAAAGTTACTGGGGAAAGAATGATAAACCAATTACCTGTTTTTATAGTTATAGTTCCTTTTTTATCTGCTTTATTTGCTGGAATAATTGGTGGTACAAAAAAAATATTTTGTTTTCCCATTGCTTGTTTTGGACTTTGTGTTTCGTTTGCTTTTTCGTTGATTGCTTTTTTTTCAACTCTTAGTCAAGATACGATTTTTTATGCGTTAGGTGGTTGGGCAAGAGAGATTGGAATAGAGTTTTACTTAAATTCCTATAACTCATTGATGCTAGCATCGATAAATTTTGTAGCGCTTTGTGTCATTTTTTATTTTAAAAGAGTAATAGACTTAAAGTTTGCAAATTATGTTTATGCATTTTACGCATTAATCCTTTTCTTTATAACGGGAAGTCTCGGAATCGTAATAACGGGGGACGCATTTAATCTGTATGTATTTTTAGAAATCCTTTCGCTTAGTGCCTATGCTTTAATAGCGCTTGGAAGAAGAGAAGCTTATGTTGCTTCATTTCGTTATTTAATAATGGGAACCGTTGGCGCTTCTTTTTATCTTTTAGGAGTTGGATTTTTGTATTTAAAGACGGGAACATTAAATATGAAAATGCTTCATGGCATATTACCACTATTGTATAATACGCCTACGGTAAAGATAGCCTTTGTCCTTATAGTTTCAGGGCTTTGTGTGAAAATGGCTTTTTTCCCACTTCATAGTTGGCTTCCATTTGCATATTCAAAAACAGTAGAGCCAGTTTCTGTGTTAATGGCTCCGATAGTTACAAAAGTATCGTTGTTTATTTTAATGAAGATTATTATTTTAGTTTTTGGAATTGAATATGTTTTGTCATTAACTTCATGGAAAATGATTTTGCCAAATTTGGCAGGAATAGGAATGCTTTATTTTTCGATAAAAGCTTTTTCTCAAACAAATTTAAAATTATCTTTTTGTTATATTTTACTTATGGAAGTATCTCTAATGTTTGGAGGGCTTTGGTTAGAAAATGATCTTGGTTTTACGGCAGTTTTATATCATATAATTGCAGATATCGTTATGACATTGGGATTATTTTTATTTGTGGCAGGAATAAGGTATCAATTAAAAATCATAAATGTTGCTGGAATAAAAAGTTTTCCGATACTGAAGAAAATGCCGATTTTTGTTTTTTCATTTATTATTGTTTTTCTTTCAGTAATAGGCATTCCACCAACTGCAGGCTTTTTTAGTAAATTTTATTTTTTGCTTTCCGCTTTTAAATCAGGACAGTATTTTTATATATTAAGTCTTCTTTTATCTAGTTTTATTTTGTTATCTTTTTTCTTAAAGATTTTTGAAAATGTATTTTTTCCTGAATTAAAAAATAGTTCTAATGTAAGGGATATTTCTTTTAGCTCACAGGTTCCTATTTTTATATGTGCAATATTTATTTTATTTTTAGGAATAAAGGTAAATTGGATTGTTGAAAAAATTATATTACCGTTTTTAGGATAAGAGTGTTTTTTATGATGCATGGATCTTTAATAAATTTTGGATTTCCTCTTTTTTTGTTATCTTTTCCGCTTATGCTAATTTTAGCAATTTTTCTGTTTAGAAATAAAAAAAATGATAGAGATGGTATAATTTTGCTTGTTTCTTTTTTGCTAACTTTTTTAATTTTTGATTCGGTAAAGTTTCTACGTAATAAAATTTATTTTTTCTGGGATAATTTATCACTATTTAAAAATATAAATCTTTCTTTTCGTATTGATTCTGCAGGAACGATTTTTTTAATTGTAATTAGCGTTTTATGGCTTTTGACAAGTATATATTCTATCGGATACATGCGTTCTTTAAAGGAACGCTCTCAAAATAGGTTTTATGTTTTTTTTGCACTTTCTATTTTTGCATCAATTGGTGTCGCGTTATCACAAAATCTTTTAACTCTTTTTATTTTTTATGAAATTTTATCGATTTGTACATACCCGCTTGTTACACATCATCAAAATAAGGAATCATTGGTTTCTGGTAGAAAATATTTAGGATTTATATTGGGAGGGTCGGTAGGACTTGTTTTGCCAGCAATGGTCTATATTTATTTAAAAACAGGAACTTTAGATTTTGTTGGTGGTGGAATTTTTAATGGAAAATTTTCTTCAATAGAAACTTTTGTTTTATGTGCAATGTTTCTATTTGGATTTGCAAAAGCAGCGGTAATGCCAATGCACGTATGGCTTCCAAATGCAATGGTGGCGCCAACGCCTGTTAGTGCACTCTTACATGCAGTTGCTGTGGTAAAAGTAGGAGTGTTTTCTCTTTATAGGGTAATAGTTTTTATTTTTGGAGTTGATTTCTTAGCATCTCAGAAAATTTTAGGAATTAATATAAATATAATTTTTTGTATCATTGTCAGTCTTACAATATTGATTGCAGCTTTAATGGCGATATCTCAAAATAATTTAAAGAAAAGATTGGCATATTCAACAATAAGTCAATTATCATACATAGTTTTAGGATTTTTTATTTTGAAACCATTAGCAATTATTGGAGGACTTTTTTATTTAGTAATCCATGCTTTTTCAAAGATTACACTTTTTTATTGTGCAGGCGCAATTTTAGTCGCAACGGGAAAGAAAAATTTAAACGAGATAAGAGGTCTTGGTTATAAAATGCCAATTACGTTTATTGCATTTTTACTTGCAAGTTTTTCAATTATTGGTATTCCGCCATCAGGAGGTTTCTTAGGAAAGTCTATCTTGTTGCGTGGTGTTTTGGGCTCAAATGAGTTTTGGTTTATTTCCATATATCTTCTTGGTTCTTTTTTGGCTACCTTGTATTTGTTTCCTGTAGTTTTTGAAGCCTTTAAAAAGCCACTTGAATGCGATGAAAAGGAAGATTCTAAGATAAAAGTAAAAGAAGCGCCATTTTTTTGTTTGGTCCCAATTATGATTACAGCATTGTTTTCGGTTGCTTTGTTTTTCTTTCCAGATTTTTTTATTAACCTTGCATCGAGTGCAGTAGAGGAATCTCAAATTGGATTTTTCTTGGAGTAATGTTTTATGTTTAAAAAATTTTTTATTATAAAATTGCTTTTAGTGTTGGTTTTGCTCTTAATGGATTTTTTCGTCGATAAATCTAAAGTTCATTTTAACATTGAGAGGTTTTTTGCTTTTTTCGCAATTATTGGTTTTAGTTCATCGTTTATTTATATATTATTTTCAAAGTACGTTTTGAGAAAAATAGTTTCAAGAGATGGGGAATATTATGATAAGTAATTTTTTTATCCCATCTACTCTTTTTATAATTGGTGGTCTTATTACCTTTTTCTTAAAAGGCTTTTTAAGGACGATTTTTTCTTTATTGATTCCAATTGTTAGTTTTTATTTTTTACTAAAATTTCAAAATGAAGTTATTCAATATAACTTACTTGGAAATAATCTTACATTGTTTTTAGCAGATAAAATTTCACTTGCTTTTTCTTATATTTTTCATATTTTTTCAATTTTGGCTTTATTTTATGCAGGATTCTCAAAAAATAATATTGAAATAGGTTCAGGATTAATATATGTCGGTGCAAGTTTAGGAGTTATCTTTGCAGGAGATTTATTTACATTTTATATCTTTTGGGAACTATTAACTTTTGGTGCAGTAGTTTTTATTTTTTTAGGCAAAGAAAAAGATTCTCAAAATGCTTCATACAGGTATCTAGTTTATCATATAATTGGAGGGCTTTGCCTTTTAGCTGGAATATTGTTGCAATACAAGGCTACGGGAAATATTGCTTTTCAAAAATTTAATTTAGATTCATTATCATCTATTCTTATATTTTTAGGCGTTGGGCTAAATGCAGGTTTTCCATTACTTCATACTTGGATAGTAGATTCTTACCCAAAAGCAAGTATTGTCGGAGCAGTATTTTTATCATCATTAACTACTAAAGTTGCAATTTATGCGCTTATTAGATTTTTTGCTGGAACGGAGGCGTTAATTTATATTGGAACTTTTATGGTGATATTTCCAATTTTCTATGCTGTAATTGAAAATGATTTAAGAAAAGTTTTGTCTTATAGTTTGATTAATCAGCTTGGTTTTATGATCGTGGGTATTGGAATAGGTACAGAGCTTGCATTAAATGGAACAATATCCCATGTCGTAGTGCATATTATTTATAAATCGTTGCTATTTATGACTATGGGGGCGGTCGTTTATAAATATAAAACTTGTAAAGTAACAAATTTAGGTGGTCTTTATAAAACAATGCCGATAACAACTATTTGTTGCGTGATTGCTTCTTTATCAATTGCTTCTTTTCCGTTGTTTAGCGGTTTCGTTACAAAATCAATGATTATGGCATCAGTGGCAAATGAGCATAGATTATATATTTGGATAACTTTGCTTTTTGGTTCTGCGGCGGTAGTTAAGTATTTTAAAGCTCCGTTTTTTGCATTTTTTGGCAAAGCAAATGAAGAATATGAGGATAAAAATTGCAACAATGAAAAAAGGGAAGCGCCAACCTGTATGTTGATTTCGATGTGTTTAGGAGCTTTGCTTTGCATTATTATTGGGGTTTTTCCAAATGAAACTATCTATAAAATATTGCCTTTTAGTGTTTCTTACGAGCCATATGAGACTTTTCATGTAATTGGTCAACTTGAGATCTTGTTTTTTGCTACACTATCTTTGTATATTTGTTGTGTCAAAAAGATATACCCAGAAGATGTTGATAAAATAAATTTAGATGTTGACGTTTTTTATAGAAAAGGATTTAAAGCGGGATATGGTTTTATAGAGAAAAGTAGTAAGAATATTAATAATTATTGTTTTTCTTTTATTAAAAAAATAGGGGAATGGGCGAGTGATTTTTTTGATTTTTTATCATCTTATTTCGTAGAAAAGAAGATTCCGATAGGACTAAGTCTTGTTGCCTTTATTATATTGATTTTCTTGTTAGCTTTTTAAGTTTTTATTAAAAAAGTTCTTTTTTTAGATATTATTGACTTTATTTCAATAAGTTGCTATAAATTGCGCTTGTTTAAAATTAAAATTTATATTTTATTATTTAGGAGAAATTAAATGACGTTAGCAGAAGTTGCTGAAAAAAAAGAAGGATTAATTAAGGAATATTCTAGAAATAGCAATGATACAGGATCTTCAGAAGTTCAAATTGCATTATTAACAAGTCGTATTGAAAATTTAACTACTCATTTTGCTACAAATAAAAAAGATCAGCATTCAAAGACTGGAATGATGGAGCTTATAGCTCGTCGTAAAAGTTTATTAAAATATTTAAAAAATGAAGATATCGAAAGATATAGGGCTTTAATTGCTAAATTAGGGCTTCGTAAATAATTTATTAAAATATAAAAAGCATAGTGAAATTTTATCTTTTTTCCTATGCTTTTTGGTGTTGTTTTTCTTTTTATAAATTCTCCGTAAGTTATCCTATAGCGTCATTTCTTTTCATAGTGTAATATTTTATCAAGTGTATAGTTATAAAAAAGTAAGAGGTAATTATTATGTTTATTGTAGAAAAAGAATTCCATGGTGGAAAATTTAGTATAGAAACAGGTAGAGTGGCAAAACAAGCATCTGGTGCTGTGTTAGTTAAGTATTTTGATTCGGTAGTATTAGTAACGGCGTGTATTGGAGAAGAAAAAGAGGGAGATTTTTTCCCGTTAACGATTGATTATGTAGAAAAAACGTATGCAGCAGGAAAAATTCCAGGGGGATTTTTAAAAAGAGAGGGAAAGTTAAGTGATGCTGAGACGTTAACATCTCGTTTAATCGATAGACCTTGTAGGCCACTTTTTCCAGAGGGATTTAACAGAGAAGTTCAAGTAATAGCAACAGTAATGTCTGCAGATGGAGAACATGATACAGATGTATTAGCACTTTGTGGTGCTTCGGCTGCTTTATCTGTTTCTCAGATCCCATTTGAAGGTCCAATTGCGGCTGTTAGAGTTTGTAGAGTAAATGGAAAGCTCATGATTAATCCAAGTCCTGATCAAAGAAAAGATTCGGATTTAAACTATATTGTTGCCGGTTCAAAAGATGCCATAGTGATGGTTGAGGGAGGTTCAAAGGAAGTTCCAGAGGCGGAAGTCTTAGAAGCTTTATTGTTTGCCCATGAAGAGCTAAAAACACTCATTGATCTTCAAGAAGAGCTTGTTCAAAAATGTGGAAAGGAAAAAATAGTTTTTGAGCATACAAGATATGATGAAAGTTTATTTAATAATGCTAAGAGTTTTATTTCAAAAGATATTGAAGAAGCAGTACAAGTAAAAGATAAACTTTTGAGGCAAAAAGCAGTAAAAGTAGCAAAAGAAAAATTAGTGGCTGAGTTCGTTAAAGAAGATGACGAAAATAAAAATCAAGTATCGATAGAAATTGATAGAATTTTTGAAGATTTAGTTTATGAAATCGTAAGAGGTTTTGCTTTCGATAAAGGAAAAAGGATTGATGGACGTTCTTTTACTGAAGTTAGGCCAATATCAATAGAGACAGGAATATTACCAAGGACTCATGGATCTGCTCTTTTTACTAGAGGAGAAACGCAAGCAATTGTTACTACAACGCTTGGAGCGGAGAGTGAAGCACAGAGAATCGACAATTTAATGGAAGATGATGCTAAGAAAAAATTTATTTTACATTATAATTTTCCGCCATTTTCTGTTGGAGAAACAAAGCCTGTAAGGGGACCTGGGAGAAGAGAAATTGGTCATGGTGCCTTGGCAGAACGAGCTGTTAGCGCAATTTTGCCATCAGAAACTGAGTTTCCGTACGTAATAAGGATTGTTTCAGAGATTACAGAAAGTAACGGTTCAAGTTCAATGGCTACAGTTTGTGGCTCGACGCTTTCTTTAATGGATGCGGGGGTTCCTATTAAGGCTCCTGTTGCAGGAGTTGCAATGGGGCTTATGAAAAGAGGCGATGACTTTGTTGTTTTGACAGATATTTTAGGAGATGAAGATCATTTAGGTGACATGGACTTTAAAGTTTGTGGTACTGAAAAAGGTGTGACTGCTTTACAGATGGATATCAAAATTAAAGGTCTTGATAAAAAGATTTTAGAAAAAGCATTATCTCAAGCCCATGAAGGAAGAATGTTTATACTTTCAAAAATGAAAGAAGCTATTAGTGAGCCCAAGAAAGAGCTTAGTGCTTATGCTCCAAAGATTGTTACTCTAAAAATTAATCCAGATAAAATTAGGGATATTATTGGACAGGGTGGGAAAACAATCAGATCTATTCAAGAATCATACAATGTTAAAGTTGATGTTTCCGAAGATGGAATGGTTTCTATTTCTGCGGTTAATCAAAATGATATAAAATCTGCACTTACGGTTGTTCAAAGCATCGTAGCTGAAGCGGAAGTCGGAAAGGTTTATAAGGGAATTGTAAAACGTATTGCAGACTTTGGGGCGTTTGTCGAAATCTTACCTGGAACTGATGGACTTCTTCATATTTCAGAAATTGCAAATAGAAAAATTAGAAGGGTTGAAGATGAGCTTCAAGTTGGTGAAGAGATCGAGGTCAAAGTTTTGGAAGTTGATAGATTTGGAAAAATAAGACTTTCAAGAAAAGCTTTACTTGATAAGGAATAATAAACTTATTTTGTTTTTTATTGGAAATAAGGCTTTTTATGGAAAAAGAGCGATTAAAGTATTATTTAACAAAAGATGCAAAAGATCGGGGAATTAAATTGGTAATTCCTCGTAAGCTTGATGCTGGTTTTGATATTCAGTCTTTAGGGGAAGTTATGCTTCCTCCTCATTCTCAAGCAATGGTCGATACTGGGCTTCATGTTGCAGTGCCTGACGGTTGGGTTATGATTATAAAAGATCGCTCTGGCATGGCTGGAAAGCGCAGAATTTATACTCATGCAGGAGTTATTGATGCAGGTTATAGAGGAGAAGTGAAGATAGTTTTATCAAACGAGGGGACCGAGATTCAGACAATTAAACAAGGAGAGAAGATAGCACAAGCCGTAATTGTTCCTTGTCTTACTTTTGGAGAAGAAGTAGAAAGCCTAGAGGATCTTGGGGATACCGAAAGGGGCGATGGTGGCTTTGGATCAACTGGGGTTTAAGCTTTTCTAATCTTCTAAACTATCAAAAAGTGGATAAGACTTTTTTGGCAAATCTCTTATTATTTTTGATAAATTAAAACTTTTTAGTGTTTTTTTATCGTAGTTTGAAGCAATAAAATCGGCCTCTAAATTATGCATGATTTTTACTACATCCTCAAATGTTGCTGAGTAATCGCTAATGTTTTCTATAGAAAAATATTTTTTTTGATCTCTTAGGCTTGCAATAGCAATCTCAAGATGTTTTTTCCTTATTTCTTCTGCAAGTTCAGGAAGCATTGCCTTTTTTATTTCTCTATCAATTTTTTCTTCTAAAAAACAAACAAAACGCATTTTTCTAATGGTTTGTAACAAGTTTTTTTTAGTACTAAAGTTTGTATAAGATTGTTCAAGCGCTAAAAACAGTTCTGACATTTTAGAAGAAATAGCTTTATACGGTTCGTGATTTATTTTAGAAAAATCGACAAGTGTAACTCTTAACGAAAAAAGATCTTCCTCTTTGGGGATAAATGATCGTTCTCTAATTAATGTATCTAATTTTAAAAGTTCTTGATCAATAGATTCAATTTTGCACCTAGCATTTGCATACATTTTTTTTGCAAAAATTCCATCTATTTTTTTCTTTGAATTAATATATGAAGTTTCTATAAATCTATCTTCAAGACGAGAAATTGTTGCAGTAAGTTTAGCTGCATATCCCCAAGGATTATTTCTTTTTCTTTGAGCTTCAGAAAGTTCGGTTAATAATTTTGTAGCTTTTATTTTATTTGAATTTATTACTTCTGCAAGTTCAGAAGTAATTTCATCACACATTTCTAATGTTTCTTTTATAATCATTCCCTTTATTGACTTTGGGGTATCTTTTCTCCATGAAAATAATTTTATCCTAACCAAATTAATTTTTTGAGAAATTTTTGCTAATTTTTCCAGTTCGGATTCATAAGTTTTTTCTATATGTGATGATGCACGCGAAATTGCCTCTAAATCTTGAAAGAATAATACTTTTCTTTTTACAAAAGGGACACCACTTTTTGCAATGGAATCTATATTAAAAAGTAAATTAGTACCTCCCAAACTTGCAATAACTAAAAATTTACCCACACATTCTTTATTGTATTGTGCCAAAATTGATTGGAGTTCTGGATCGTTTGAATTTATTTTTTCTAATTTGTACAAGCGATGATTCTTTGAATCAATTTGAGAAAGATTTATGAATATAAGCTTTAATGCTTCAATTGTCTTAGGATCTGCTTTTCTTTCTAACCTCATAAGTGGGTTATTTTTGCAATCTGAAAAGTCACATAATTTTAAATCTTGCATTAGTTTATCTGGAATTAATGATGGGCTTACATAACAAGCTAGGATATCTTCTTTTTGAAAGAATTGAGAATTGTTTCGCCTAATAATAAATTCTTGTGGCTCTACAAAAATTTCCTGAAATCTTTTTAACTCTGCAGGCATATTAGAAAGTAATTTACACCAATATTTATTTCTTTCATTTTGTGCCATATCAAGATCAACTTTACAGTTTTCTTCGTAAGAACTATCATGAGTAGCTACAATCCGCACAAAATCTTTTTTCCACTTCTCAATGCCATATTGCTCTAATTGTCCTAAACAAGATTTTATTACGATTTCTCGTTCTGACATTTCTTTTTGTGTATAAATTTTTGATTTTTCTAACTGATGGTCAAGTACTTTTGAATGAATGAGTATTCTTTGGTTAAAATCTTCTCTAGACATTTGAGGCATAAAAACAGTTCCTTTTTTATTAACTTTTTGTATCTATAATTTTTCCCGACCTTGGATTGTCTAAAATTTTTATTGTTTAGTCAATAAAAAAGATGTTTAAGCTAGAAGAATTAATGGTAGCTTTTAATTTTTCTATCATTTTCTTGAAATCAATGTTTTATCACCTCGAAAAAGTTATTCAAAGATTATAGAAATCAAGCCATATCTATCCTTCTTTATCTATGATACTAAATTTATTCTTAAATAAAACCACTATAATAATTTGGAAATTATATAAGAAACACAAGATAAAAATTTAGTAATTTCAAATTTCCTCAACTATGGCAAAAATTTGATTTTTTTAGTATATTAATCGAATGTTTTGAGATTTTATTTATGGAGTTTTGAAAAAATGAATATTGCAGTTATCGGTGCAGGTTATGTAGGGCTTGTGGCTTCTTCTTGCTTGGCAGAATCTGGAAATGAAATTTATAATGTTGATAATAATGAAGAAAGAATTTTAAATTTAAATAAGGGGATAATTCCTATATACGAACCTGGATTAAGTGAGCTTATTTTAAAAAACACAAAAGAAAATAGACTTCACTTTACAACAGATATGAAGTTAGCAGTAGAAAAATCAGATGTAATTTTCATTGCAGTTGGCACCCCTCAAGATGAAGATGGTTCGGCTGATTTAACACATGTTCTAGAGGTAGCAAGAAGTATTGGTAAATTTATGAATACAGACAAGGTTGTTATCGATAAATCTACTGTTCCCG
Source organism: uncultured Bdellovibrionales bacterium (assembly GCA_964534945.1). Taxonomy (GTDB): domain Bacteria; phylum Bdellovibrionota_C; class UBA2361; order UBA2361; family CAKMMH01; genus CAZHFA01. The sequence continues at coordinate 40,104 of CAZHSB010000005.1, forward strand.
TAGGAACTGCAAAGCTTGTAAAAGACACAATTTTAAAAGAGACAAAATATAATGTTGATGTAGTAAGTAATCCTGAGTTTCTAAAGGAAGGTGCTGCATTAGATGATTTTATGAAACCTGATAGGGTTGTTGTTGGTGTAGATAGTGAAAAAGCTAGAACTACAATGAAAGAAATTTATGAGCCGTTTGTTAGAAATAATAATCCAATTTTATTTATGGACGTTTCTTCAGCAGAAATGACAAAATATGCGGCAAATACGATGCTTGCGACAAGAATTTCTTTTATGAATGAAATTGCTACACTTTGCGAAAAAGTCGGAGCTGATGTTGAAAAGGTAAGACTAGGGATAGGAACTGATTCAAGAATAGGAATGCCTTTTTTATTTCCTGGTATTGGTTATGGTGGATCTTGTTTTCCAAAAGATGTAAAAGCCCTTATAAAGACAGCAGAAAAAAATGGTGTCGACTTTAAATTGGCAAAAGCAGTAGAAGAAGTGAATGCATTACAAAAAAAATCGATTGTTAATAAGTTAAAAGATTTTTATAATACTAGTGATTTTGCAGGAAAAACTTTTGCGATTTGGGGATTAGCTTTTAAGCCCAAAACCGATGATACAAGAGAGGCGCCTGCGCTTATTGTTTGTAAAGAACTTATCGAGCTTGGCGCAAAGATACAGGCGTTTGATCCTGAAGCAATAGAAAGCTTTGTGGCAAGGTTTGGAGATTCATCTCATATAATATACACGGCAAATAATTATGAAGCATTAAAAGAAGCTGATGCTTTAATAGTTTGTACAGAGTGGAGTGAATTTAGACGTCCAAACTATGGTAGAATGAAAGAACTTTTAAAATGCCCTGTTATTTTTGATGGAAGAAATATTTTTGATCCTGAAAAAATGAAAGCAGAGGGGTTCGTGTATAATAGTGTTGGAAGAAAATTAAATAAAGCGTAAAAATAGGTAGGATTTATATGTCAAGGATTGCAATTACAGGGGGAGCAGGGTTTATTGGCTCTCATTTAACTGATTTATTATTATCTCAAGGACATGAGGTAATAGTTATTGATAACTTATTTACAGGAAGAAAAATTAATATAGAAAAACATTTTCAAAATCCTAATTTTGAATTTATAAGGCACGATATTGTTTTTCCTATTTTTTTGGAAGTAGATAGAATTTATAATTTAGCTTGTCCTGCTTCTCCTGAGCATTATCAATATAATTCTATAAAAACGATTAAGACGAACGTAATGGGAACGATAAATATGCTAGGGCTTGCGAAAAGAGCAAGGGCTAGGTTTTTTCAAGCATCGACGTCTGAAATTTATGGAGATCCTACAGAACACCCTCAAAAAGAGACATATTGGGGAAATGTAAATACGATAGGACCTAGAAGTTGCTATGATGAGGGAAAGAGGGTAGCAGAAACGCTTGCTATGAATTATTACACACAAAATAATGTTGATATAAGAATCGTTAGAATTTTTAATACGTATGGTCCTAGAATGCTTTTTAATGATGGACGTGTTGTTTCAAACTTTATTATTCAAGCATTAAAGGGGAATGATATCACAATTTATGGAGATGGAAATCAGACAAGATCTTTTTGTTTTGTTGAAGATTTAATTCAAGGTTTTATAAAAATGATGGAACAAGATGGATTTATTGGCCCATGTAATCTAGGTAATCCAACAGAATTGACGATGAAAGAGCTTGCAGATAAAATTATTACTCTTACAAATTCAAAATCGAAAATTGTTTATATGCCACTTCCGCAAGATGATCCAAAAAGAAGAAAGCCAGATATTTCTCTTGCCAAAGAAAAGCTAGATTGGGAACCTCATATAAGTGTTGAAACAGGATTAAAAAGAACTATAGAAGATTTTGATGCTCGTTTAAAAAGAGAAGTAAAATAATAAACCAGCAATTGATTTATGGAAAATAATATAAGAAATTTTAGTATCATTGCCCACATTGATCATGGGAAATCTACCCTTGCAGATAGAATTTTAGAAAAAACTGGCGCTTTAGATGCAAGGAAAATGCAAGAACAATTTTTAGATAAACTTGATCTTGAAAGAGAACGAGGAATTACTATAAAGGCGCAAACTGTTTCTTTAAAATATGCGGCAAAAGATGGAAAGGTTTATGAATTAAATTTAATTGATACTCCTGGGCATGTTGATTTTAATTATGAAGTCTCAAGAAGCTTGGCGGCTTGTGAGGGCGCTCTTTTAGTTGTTGATGCCACGCAAGGAGTTGAGGCACAAACGTTAGCCAATGTATATTTAGCGCTAGAAAATGATTTAGAGATTATTCCTGTTCTTAATAAAATTGATTTAGCAAGTGCCGATGTTGAGAAAGTAAAAAAAGAAATAGAGGACATTATAGGGATTGATGCATCAAACGCAATTTTGGTAAGTGCTAAAACTGGTGTCGGAGTTGATGAAGTTTTAGAAGCAATTGTAGAAAGAATTCCAGCGCCTAAAAAAGATGATGAAAAAGCATTAAGGGCGTTAGTTTATGATTCTTGGTTTGATTCGTATTTAGGAGTAGTTGTTCAAGTTAGAGTGAAAGACGGGATACTTACGCCTAAAGACAAAATTCAATTTATGAGTACGGGAAGTACGCATGAAGTGTTTAAAACTGGGGTTTTTGCTCCATTTTCTAAAGATGTCTCTTGCCTAAAAAGTGGAGAGGTAGGATTTTTCTCTGCGGCAATAAAAAATTTATCTGATATTAAGATAGGTGATACTGTTACGTTGTTTAATAATCCTGCCAAGGAGCCTCTGGCTGGATTTAAAGAAATAAAGCCTGTGGTTTTTGGGGGACTATTTCCTATAGATGCAGGAGATTATCAAGAATTAAGAAGTGCATTAGAAAAGTTAAGTTTAAATGATGCTTCGTTTACTTATGAGACTGAAAGTTCAATAGCGCTTGGTTTTGGCTTTAGATGTGGTTATCTAGGGCTTTTACATATGGAAGTTATAAGGGAAAGATTAGAAAGAGAATTTAATTTAGATTTAATTTCAACTGCACCGACAGTTGTTTATAAAGTTTTTATGAAAGATGGTAGTATAATGAATGTTGATAATCCATCAAAACTTCCAGATGCAGGTTCGTTTACGCACATAGAAGAACCGATTGCATTGGTTACGATTCATTCCCCCGAGGAATATGTTGGAAATATTTTAAAACTTTGTGAAGAAAAAAGGGGCATTCAAAACGATATACATTTTTATGCAAATGGCGAGCGTGTTGTAATAACGTATGATTTACCACTTAATGAAATAATTTTAGATTTTCATGATAAATTAAAAAGCCAAACAAAAGGCTATGCTTCTTTTGATTATGAGTTAAAGGATTATCGTCAAGCCAATCTTGTGAAGCTTGATATTAGAGTTAATGAAGAAACTGTAGATGCGTTAAGTACAATTGTGCATAAAGACAAGGCGTTCCATCAAGGACAAGCTCTTACGGAAAAATTAAAAGAATTAATCGATAGGCAAATGTTTCTTGTGCCTATTCAAGCAGTTGTCGGTGGAAAAGTCATAGCAAGAAGTACGGTTAAAGCTTTAAGGAAAAATGTTATAGCGAAATGTTATGGTGGTGATATCACTAGGAAAAGAAAACTTCTTGAAAAGCAAAAAGAAGGTAAAAAGCGAATGAAAAAGCTTGGGAAAGTAAGTATTTCTCAAGAAGCTTTTTTAGCAGTATTAAAAGTTGATTCTTAGGGGTGAATGTATTGAATATTTTAAAAGATTGTTTATAATTTTTGAATATGGATTCTGATTTTGATTTTTTAACAATACCAAACATTTCATTACTTACTACAGACAAGTTGGAAGATATAACTTTTATTGAATCTGTTTCAAATATTCCATCATGGACAAACGAAATGTTTGAGGCTGAATTCGCGAAAAAAAACGCTTTTTTTTATGGAATTTTTTATAATAGAAAAGTTGTTGGATTTTTACTTGTGAATACTGTAGTTGATGAAGTTCATATCTTAAAATTTGGAATTCTTCCTGAATTTAGATATAAAGGCCTTGGAAAAAAATTACTCGCTTATGTCGTAGATGATATTAAGCAAAAAGGTCAAAAATATGTATGGCTTGAAGTAAGAAAATCAAATAATATTGCTTTAAAGCTTTATTCTTCACAAGGATTTAGATTACAAGGACTTAGAAAAGAATATTATGCAAATAACAATGAAGATGCATATATAATGGTTTTGGAAATAAAATAACAAAATAATAAAATGGAGAAATTTTATGAATGATTTTTCTAAAGTTACTTTTAATGCGTTTGTTATGTCACTTGCCACGCAGGCGCTTATTCAACTTGGCGAATCGCAAGCTCCAGAGGGTATTGATGTAAAAGAGGATATAAACGGAGCGAAATACACAATTGATATTATTGAAATGTTAAATGAAAAGACAAAAGGAAATTTAGATAGTGATGAAGCAAGATTATTAGAAGAAATGCTTCATAATCTAAGAATGGTTTATGTTAAAAAAAGTAGCAATACAAAAGCATAAACGTTAACAATAATTTTAATTAAAAAGGTTTTTATGAAAAAAATTTTAAATGGACTTGAATATTCTTTTTCTTCTTTAAGACTTTATTTTACGGGCGTTGCAATGGGGGCAGCTGATTTAATTCCTGGGGTTTCTGGCGGAACTATTGCTTTTATTCTTGGAATTTATCAACATCTTCTAGAAGCCATCAAATCTTTTAATATAAAATTCTTATCTTTAATTGCAAAAGCAAAATTCAAAGAAGCTTTTTCATTAATTCCAATTAATTTTTTAATTGTGTTAGGCTTAGGAATAGGAACTGCTATTTTTGGAATGGCAAGTCTTATGAGTTATCTTTTAGAAAATGAGATTGTATATTTATTTTCATTTTTCTTTGGATTAGTTTTATCATCGATTATAACGATTAGTTTAAAAGTAAAATGGTCGGCATCGGCGATAGTTTCGTTATTAATTGGAACAATTGGCGCTTATATCATTGTAGGTCTTATACCACTTTCAATGCCTCATGATCCAATTACGTTATTTTTAAGTGGCGCAGTTGCTATTATGGCAATGATCCTCCCAGGGATTTCTGGTTCTTTTATATTACTAATTTTAGGACAATATGATTATGTATTAAATGCTGTAAAGAATTTTAACATTTTTGTTTTAGCTCCTGTAGCCCTAGGTGCCGTTGTGGGCATTGTTTCTTTTGCGCGAATTTTAAGTTGGATGTTAAAGAAATATCATGCTGTAGCGGTTGCTTCTTTAATTGGTTTTATGATTGGATCATTAAGAAAAATTTGGCCATGGAAAGAAACGATTGAGACGATGATTGATAGGCATGGAAATATTGTTCCAAAGGTTCAAGAAAATATTTTACCTACTTTTTTTAGTAATGAATTTTTCTTTGCTTTAATTTTGGCTCTAATTGGCTTTGCTTTGTTGATAATTATTTCCAGAATATGTGATAAAATGGAGAAAGAAAAATGATAGAGTACGATAAATGTAAAAAAGCATTAAATCATTTAAAATTACAATTTGAAAATTATAAAACATTACCTGCTGAGACAAAAGAAATAATGAAAGAAGCCGTTAGTGAGTCTGTTATCCAGCGTTTTGAAGTTTGTTATGATTGTACTTGGAAAGTATTAAAGCGTTATTTATTTGAGAATTTAGGACTTCCTGAGGTCCCAAATAGTCCAAAGCCAATTTTTAGGATTGCAGGAGAAAATAATTTATTTTCATCATCATCGTTTGTTAATAGGTGGATACAATATGCAGACATTAGAGTTGACACATCGCATGATTATAATGGTGAAAAAGCAAAAAAAGCATTAGAAATAATGCCGAATTTTATTAATGATGCGATAAAACTTTATAAGACAATGTCAAAAGAAGAATATTTCTAATGAATAATCAAGTTCAAGGCATAGATTTAACATCTAAACAGTTAAATTTTGTAAAAAAATTACTAAAAAAGAATGTTCCAAATTCTACTGTTTGGGCATATGGTTCTCGTGTAAAATTAACGGCAAAGCCAAGTTCGGATTTAGATATTGTTGTATTTAACAAAGAAAAAAATAACTTAGCAATTTCAAATTTAAAGGAAGATTTTGAAAATGGTTCATTGCCATTTAATGTTGATTTATTTGATTGGGAAGACGTCCCAGAAAGCTTTAGAACCAATATAATGCAACAATATTATATACTACAGGATAATGCATATTAATCGATGTTCTAAGAAGATATTTTTGGATAAGGTATAAAAAAATATATAATAAAAATATGAATGAAGTTTTTGAAAAAAAATTGAAAAAAATTAAAGCTTTTTAGGATATTGCAAATATGGCAAAATATACAAAAAAAGATATTAAGCAAGATATTAAAAACTTAGGAATAATTGAAACAGATGTTTTAGTTGTACATTCATCTATGAAATCAATAGGGGAAGTGGAAGGGGGAGCTGATACTGTCATTGATTCTTTTATAGAATCCATTTCCGATGACGGATTATTAATTTTTCCAACATTAACATATAAAATAATGAAAGATGGAGATGTTTATGATCCTCAAAACACACCATCTACTGTCGGTATTTTACCAGAAATATTTAGGAAAAGAGAAGGCGTTGTTAGATCATTACATCCATGGCAATCCATGGCGGCTAAAGGAAATCGAGCAAAAAATTTAATTGCTGGAGAAGAAAAATGTCAAATTCCTTGTCCAAAAGATGGTGCATGGGCAAGACTGTATGATTATAATGCAAAGCTTTTATTTATAGGATGTAGCCTTACAAGAAATACATTTCTACATTCTGTGGAAGCAGTTTGTGATGTGCCTAATAGGATTGGGACAGAAGTTATGAATTTTAAGATAAAGATGCCTAATGGTTCTTTAATGGATTCCAAGTTCAGAAATCATGATACAGTTCTTAGAGCTCATGATAATTATAATAAGATTGAAACTTTTATATTCGATAAAGAAATCGGTACTATCGGAAATGTCGGAAAAGCAAGAGCTGTCTTGTTGGATGCAAGAAAACTTCGAGATTATCTTACTGAAATATTGAAAGATGATCCTGATTATTTTGGCAAGAAAAATTAAAAAACTTTTTGCCAAAAAGTTTAGAAATACTATCTTTCGCTTTTCCTCTTTGCTTCTTCTTCTTTCTTTAATCTGTTGTAGTCTAGATAATAAAGATTTGCTTGGATATTGTCTGTGTTTGAATAAACGTACGTTAAGAAAAATTCAGAAATTGTGGCGTTTCTATTTGCAAGCTCCTCACAAAGCCTTAAAATTAATGCAGGACGGTTTGAATTCTCACTCTCAAATGTTTCCCACCATTTCTTAGCACTTCCTGAAGTATTCTCCCAATCAAGTTTTTTTCTTGTTTCTGAAATTTTTTCCTTTACTTGATCATCTGATAAGCTCGATGTATCAGTTATCCCTGCTGGCAAACCATCGCCACCGCCACTAGCAGATGTCGTGGTCGCAGGCGTTGGATCCTTTTCCGTATATTCAATAGGAGATGTCCTAAGTTTCACATCCATTTTTTTAGATTCATTAATCCTATCTCTCATTTCAGGCACTTGGTAAAAAGGCACTAGATAGCCTTGAAATACAGGAGTATTTGGGAAAAAGAATGTATTTACATTATCTGTAGGACGTCCAATTTCATCTGGCGTAAGAACTGCCCTTTGTTGAACTTGTTCTTGCGTGTTATCATTTTTACTTGCAAATATCTCTACAATTTTTTTGTTTGTTCCAGAAGACATCGTGTTAAATCTAATTGTCATCTGCCCCGTCTCTTTTGATGCCCACTCAGAATCAACCATATCAAGAGGTGGCATAAATATTTTAGAAGTAAAACCTGCTAAAACTGAATCTGCATCATCACCATAATTTGCTTTAATTTGAGATGTAGATTGAATTGCACCAACGATACTGATGTTTCTTGAACGTAATGTATTTAATTTTACATGAATATCAGGAAGCCTGCCTAAGGCAGATGCAAACTCATCTATTACAAGTCCAACTGGACGAGGAAGTGTAACGCCTTTACAATGTTCAGCATACTTTGTTAAGAATCTTAAAATTTCTACAATAATAACATTTGCCATTGGACGAAGCATTTCAAGTTCTGATTC
>CAZHSB010000006.1:0-45902 GCA_964534945.1 uncultured Bdellovibrionales bacterium
ATAGTGTATGATTTTGATGGAACGCTTGCTCGGGGAAATATTCAAGAAAATTCTTTTTTGCCTAAAATTGGAATTCCAAAAGAAAAGTTCTGGAGAGAGGTAAAAAAAATTACGAAAGCAAATCAAATGGACGAGACTTTGGCCTATATGTATATGCTTATTTTAAAGGCAAAAGAGGCAGGGAATATAAAGATAAATAAATCAACATTTAAGAAACATGGGAAAACTGTAAAGTATTTTAATGGCGTTGAATCGTATTTTGAAAGAATAAATAATTTTGCAAAAAAACAAAATGTATCACTAGAACATTACATAGTTTCGGCAGGAACGAAAGAAATGTTAGAGGGGACAAGCATTGCTAAAAATTTTAAATATATTTTTGCTTCGAGCTTTAAGTATGACAAACAAGGACTTGTAGAATGGCCTGCGGTTGCAGTTAATTATACGACAAAGACACAATATTTATTTAGAATAAATAAGGGAATATATAATATTTGGGATAATGATGGTGTTAACAAGCATACTTCTGATGATAAAAAGGTAATCGCTTTTGAAAATATTATATATATTGGTGATGGATTTTCTGATGTTCCTGCGATGAAAATTATAAAACAACAGGGGGGAACTTCAATAGGAGTGTATGATCCTCAAAATTTAAAAAATAAAAATTTTGTAAAAGATCTTATTGAACGAGGTCGTGTGTCTTATGTTGCAAAAGCAGATTATAAAAATGGTGGAGAAATAGATTTAATTTTGAAATCGATTATTAAAAAAGCAGGAATAAAAAATCTTTTTTTAAACTCTTTTTAAGCCTCTTTGTAATTCTTGGTAGTATTTTATATTTTTCATATGGTTGGTAAAATTAGGCCTATGAATTAATTATTTTTTAAATAAAGAAATAAAAGAGATATTTTCATAAATCAGGGCACTAGTAAAAAATAACAATATTTTATATAATATCCTTTGGAAATTTTTATTTATTTTTAAAGAGATTTTTATGAAATTTAATCAAATTTCAGGCTTTCCTGAAAGAACTCCTCAAGAAAGGATTTACGAACAAGAATATATAGAAAAGATAAAAAAATTATATGAATCTTTCTCATTTATTCCTCTTGAAACAAGAAGCATAGAATATTTGAGTACATTGTCTTCAAAAGCATCAGATAGTAAAGAAATATATTCAATTAAAAGAGCTTTTGCAGAAGAAGGAGATGAAGAAAAAGATCCTTTTTCACTACACTTTGATTTAACAGTTCCATTTGCAAGATATGTAGCACAGAATTTGGGCAATTTAAATTTTCCATTTAGAAGATATCAAGTTCAAAAGGTTTGGCGTGGAGAACGTCCTCAAAAAGGACGGTATAGAGAATTTTATCAGTTTGATATAGATATCATCGCAAGAGATGAATTTCCCTTATCTTTAGAAGCAGAAGTTTTAGAAGCTTATAAAAAAGCATGGGATGTTTTTGATTTATTAAAATATAAAATTTATTTTAATAATAGAAAACTTCTTTTAGGATTTTATGAGTCATTGGGAATCGAAAGTGCTTTAAGAGCTGATGTAATTCGAGCTGTAGATAAGATTGACAAGATAAAAGAAGATGGCGTAAGAGAAGAACTTTTGAAATTAAAAATATCAAATGAAAACATTGATATGATATTGGATTTTTCATCAAAAGTTTTTTTATCAAGTGAAGCAGTAGAAAAATTAAGATTATTTAATATAAATAATGAGACATTTTTAGCAGGTATTTATGAGATAGAAACAATTTTTTCTTTGCTTTCGAGGGATACTCTTTCAAAGATAGTCGTTTCTTTAAGCCTTGCAAGGGGGCTTGATTATTATACAGGAAGTATTTTTGAGGTAAAACTTGAAGACTATCCTGAATATGGAGCATTAGGAGGAGGTGGCGCATATCAAAATCTTTCGGGAGATTTCATAAATAAAAAACTTCCTGGAATGGGTGCATCTCTTGGAATTACAAGGATCATGTCTTTAATATTCGATGAAAAATTAGTTTCATTAAAAAAATCTTTAGTAAAAGTATTGGTGGCAGTTTATGATGAAACTCAAAGAAAGCTTTGCGTGGATATTGCAAATAAATTAAGAGTGTTAGGAATTAATACAGAGGTTTTTTATAAATCGCCAAAAATTGGAAAACAAATAGATTATGCGGATAATCTACAAATACCTTATGTATTATTTATCGATCCAGAAACTCAAAAGATTTCAATAAAAAATTTAGCTACTAAAGAACAGAAAATAGTAGACAATTTAAAGGAGTGGTGTGTAAATGAAAAAATTTAATGAATTAAAAAAAGTTCATATTGTAGGAATCGGTGGCTCTGCAATAAGCGCAATTGCAGAAGTTTTACTAAAAAATGATATCAGGGTAACGGGCTCTGATATGGCGCAAAGCGCTACAACTAAATATCTTTCAAGTATTGGAATAAAAATTTTTGATACTCAGTGTAAAGAAAATTTAATGTTTGATGATAAATTGCCAGATTTAATATTGATATCTCCTGCACTTTTATATTTAGATCCAAATAATGCAGAGATTGTAGAGGCCAAAAAAAATAATATACCTGTAATTACTTGGCAAGAATTTTTGGGAGATTATTTAAATTTAATTAATAAAAAGGGATTACTCGTAAGCGGAAGCGAGGGAAAGGGGACCACATGTGGCATATTAACATGGATTTTAAAGGGGACAAAATTTGATCCGTTGGCAATTTTAGGTGCAAAGCTTAAAAATATAAATAATGAGGGGGAAAATTCAAATGTTTATATAGGCAATGGCTCAACGTATATTTTAGAAGCTGATGAGTTTAATAAGAATTTTCATAATTATCATCCAGAAATAGGAATGATGGTGAATTTTCAATATGAGCATCCTGAATTTTACAAAGATTGGAACGAGTATAAAAAATCTTTTTTTGATTTTTTTAAAAATATGGTCGGAGCAAAAACTCTTATTTTTAGAGCAACAAAAAATATGATTGATTTTGTAGATGAATATGATTTAACAAAAACTCATAAAGTAATTTGGTACAAGAATATAGATGACGATACCAATAAAGCATGTGATTATGTGATTAGCAATGTACAAGCTACAAATAATAAAAAAGGAGTTTCTTTTATGCTTGAAACTCCCAATGGAAGTTGTGCTTTTATATTAAATGCACTTCCGCTATATTTAGCAAATAATGGGACGGCTGCAATTATTTGTGCTTTAGAGCTTGGACTTTCTTTAGAAGAAGTGTGGAAAAATGTTCAGCGTTTTTCTGGACTTGAAAGACGTTTTGATATGTTTACTTTTGGTAAAGATGGAATCATTTTTACAGATTATGGACATTCTCCAAGCTCGATAAGACAAGTCGTAAAAGAAGTAAGAGGGTTATTTCCAGAAAAGAAAATACACCTTGTTTTTCAGCCACACTTATTCTCAAGAACATATAATTTTTTAGATGAATTTTTGGTTGAGTATTCTAAAGTAGATAAAATAAGTTTAGTCGATATTTATCCTGCCAGAGAAAAAAAAGAAGATTGGGAGGATAAGGTTTCTTCAAAAATGTTAGAGGAAAAGTTGAAAGCGCTTGGTTTAGATGCTAATTATATTGGTGCTTCAAAAGATGTTGCCGAATCATTAGATGGAAAAGTGTTAGATGGAGAAGTTACTCTTTTTATGGGGGCAGGAGATATGGATAAGTCTTATGTAAAATTATTAAAAAAATTAGGAGCTAAAAATTAATATGGATGAAATTCATTCAACGACAATTTTGGCAGTTAGATATAATAAAAAATTAGTATTAGCAGGAGACGGGCAAGTAACTGTTGGAAGTACAATTATGAAGCACGGGGCTAAAAAGATTAGAAGACTAAAAGATTTTGAAGTCCTTGCAGGTTTTGCTGGATCTGCTGCAGATTCTTTTACATTGTTTGAGCTTTTTGAAGCAAAGATGAAAGAGTTTAATGGTAATTTATCAAAAGCATCTATCGCGCTAGCAAAAGAGTGGAGAACCGATAAATATTTAAGAAGATTAGAGGCAATGCTAATTGTGGCAGACAAAAAAGATATGTTTTTACTTTCTGGAATGGGAGATGTTATTACTCCCGATGATAATGTTTTGGCGATAGGAAGTGGAGGGAATTATGCCCTTGCTTCTGCAAGAGGAATTATTAGTACTAAGCCAAAAATAAAAGCAAAGGAAATCGCTGAAAAATCTATGAATATTGCATCAAAGATTTGTGTTTTTACAAATGACCATTTTGTATTTGAAGAAATTGATTCAGAATAAAAAAATTTGATAAATAATAATAGTTATAATTAAAAGGAAATTATGAATAGTGAACTTACACCAAGAGAGATCGTTAAGGAATTAGATAAATATATTATAGCGCAAGATGAAGCAAAAAGAGCCGTTGCTATTGCTCTGAGAAATCGTTGGAGACGTATGCAACTTGACGATGAGTTAAGAGAAGAAATTACGCCTAAAAATATTATTATGATAGGTGCAACGGGAGTCGGGAAAACAGAGATATCAAAAAGATTGGCAAAACTCGTAAAGGCGCCTTTTATAAAAGTAGAGGCTTCAAAATTTACAGAAGTTGGATATGTAGGACGTGATGTAGAATCCATTATAAGAGAGTTAATGGATTGTGCATATCATTTAGTAAAAAATGAAGAAAAAGAAAGGGTAAGAAAAAGAGCTGAAAAGATAGTTGAAGAGAAGATTTTAGATTGTTTAATGTTTCAGAATAAAAAGGGAAACAAGGCAGATACTAATGGGCAAAAAGGAGATTTGCCTAAAAAAAGGGATTCTTTAAGGAAATCTTTATCTACGGGAAAGTTAGAAGATGCAGAAATTGAGTTTAGAGTAACAAAACCTGTTCACACCCAAATGCAAATTATGGGCCCAATGGGAATGGGAGAAATTGAAGGACAAATAAAAGATATTTTTTCTAATATGATACCAAAGCAAAAAGAAAAAAAAGTTACGACTGTAAAAGATGCTAGAAAAATCTTATTAGATGAAACTCAAGAAGATATGTTAAATGAAGATAAAATTTCTGATGAAGCTTTAAAAAGAGCGGAACAAAGCGGAATAGTATTTATAGACGAAATTGATAAAATTGCATCTGTCGACAAAATAAAAGGTGGTGATGTGGCAAGAGAGGGAGTACAAAGAGATTTGTTGCCACTTGTTGAAGGGTGTTCTGTTAATACAAAATATGGAAATGTAAAAACGGATCATATTTTGTTTATAGCATCAGGTGCTTTTCATACGACAAAGCCATCAGATCTTATGCCTGAATTTCAGGGACGTTTTCCAATAAGAGTAGAGCTTGAAAATTTAACGGCAGAGCATTTAGAAAAGATTTTAAAAGAGCCAAAGCATGCAATTACAAAACAATACGAGGCACTTTTGGAAACAGAAGGGGTTAAGCTTCAGTTTAAAGATGATGGGATAAAAGAAATTGCAAGATACACAGAGCTTGTAAACCAGAAAGTTGAGAATATTGGCGCAAGGCGTCTTCAAACATTACTTGAAAAAATCTTAGAAGATGTATCTTTTTTGGCTTCCGAAAAGAAAATCAAAAATGTTATAGTTGATGCAAAATTCGTAAAAAAACAATTAAAAAATATTATAGAAGATGAAGATTTAACAAAGTATATTCTGTAAGATTAAAATTTTATTGCAAAAACATTTTGTTTGTAACTTGGTAATGTAATAAAAGGGAATGATAAGGTTTTTATATTACTTGCGTGCTTTATCGTTACATTATTAGTTTCACTTTGAAAAAATATAGAATAATTTTTTGATAAATCTTCACCGATAATATTTAAAATTTCAATATCACCAAGTGATAATATAGTTGTATCTTGAGTAATTATTAGTTCATGTTCTAAAAAAATACTTCCAGAAGATACAAGTAATGAGAACGGAAATTTTATGCTCTTTTTACTAATTATATTTCCAATATAAAGATTATTTATATTGGAAATTTCACAGAATCTATCGGATATAAAATCTTTGTTTTTTATAAAAACATTTTTTATTGGACAAAGAGCTCCAGAGCTTAAAAGATTGTTAAAATCAATGTTATCTTTCTTAATTTTAGGAAAAAGAAAGACGTTATTTTCAGGAGAATTTTTTGGAGATAAAAAATTGTTAAATGCTTTTTGATTGTTTTTATGATTTTTAATAATTTCAAAGCTAGAAAAATAAAATTTAAAGATAAAAGTCATAATCATTCCACTTAATAAAATGAAAATGATTACTATTAGCAGGATTGAACCTGCCTGGGATAAATTTTTAAAATTATAATTAGCATTATTTTTAGAAATCATTTTCATGTCTATTTATATAAGAAATAAAATTAAATAATAAACTTCGTCTTAATAGATTTTCTTCACTAATACTTATAGGATTTTTATCTTTTTTATTTATAAAAAGATTGCAAGATAAATCTAAGAAATTATTTGGTAATGTCTTAATGGAAAAATTTATCTTAAAAATATTTTGCAATAATGGTTGATTTTCAATAATCTTATTTCCCTTATGAGTCACAAATCGAAGAGTATTGTTCTTTGCAAGGTAAATTGTATAAGTTGACTCTATTGGTATAAATAAAATAAATTTAACTTTTTCGGGGTAAGGTTTTGTGATGATACTTGTAAGAGATTTCAATTTTGCAATATAGCATGAGCCATCTTTTGTAAGATCTAAAAATACTTCATATATATTATCCGAGCTTATGGCAAGAAATGAACGTATGTCATCTAAAGTTGCAGCTTTTTTTAAAAAAGGACATAGATAAAAATTTTCTAATTCATATTTTTTTGTTTTTAACATATTCTCAAAATTAAGAGAAAAATATGATATGGCATCACTTGAATCATCGTTTTTTAGATCATCATTTCTTGTTGAAATATTTGAAAGAGTTCCATCTTGATAATAAATATTTTTAGTATGAATTATTGGAGTGATAAAAAATGGATTGGAATCTATGTCTTTTATAATTTTTCTTAAAATTGAGTTTACTTTTGAAGTAGTATAAATCTTATGAAAAAATTTTTTTGCTAATAGAAGATCATTAAATTGAATTTTTGTTAAAAAAATAATACTTCCTAAAATGCTGATACTTAAAAAAAGACTACAAAGCATTTCTAAATATATAAATCCAAATTTATTTTTATTGTATTTTGTAAAAAAGCTTATCATTTAAAGTTTTGCATTCTAGTATATTCATGTTCTTAGTCGTGATATTAAGGCAGTTTTTAGAAGTATTGTTTAAATCTTTTATAAAATTTAATCCTACCTTTTTATGATTGCTGTGATCTTTTTGAAAAGAATTTAAAATGCATGGAATAGCAAGCATCAAAAGCACCATGGCAATACATATTTCTATTAAAGTAATTCCTCGTTGCATATTTTTTTTATTTGCCCCCTGATTGAAATGGTTAATTTACAAGTTATATTTTTAAAAGAAAGTAAGATACTGCTAGGTGTGCAGGAAAGTTCTTCGTAACAACAAATTTTTTTAGGAGAAAGTTGAATAAATATTTTTTTATTGAGTACTCGTTTTCTTAAACTAACATTGCTTTTTTTATCAAAAATATTTAAAGAATTCTCGTTTATATTTAAACACGTTGATTCTTGCCTATTTAAATTTAAAAAAGTTAAATCACTAAAAATATTCTGAACTTCTTTTTTTAATAAAAACTTATCTTTTAAATATGAAATGTTTTGAATCCCAAATAAAGATAACACTAAAGAAGTTCCTAATATTACAAAAATTTTCATAAAACCACCTAATTTTTTTATATTTTTCCTTTTATATATTTACAATCGATAAATATTTTTTAAATGGTACGTTTTTTAAGCATTGCTTTGTAAAGTTTTTTTTATTTATGACGAAAGGAACTTTGCTTTTGGGAATTTAAGCAGGCTAATGATTGGGTTTTGCCCCTCATTTTGATACCATCATTAGCCTGATTTTTTCTTATAAGAAGGAGCTTATGTTATGTCAAGCAGTGATTTTATTTTAAATACCTTAAGGAAAACTGACAATTTATCATCAAATCTTTCTGAAAAATTATCATCAGGAAAAAGAGTAAATAAGGCAAAAGATGATGCTGCAGGTCTTCAAATCATAGCGTCTTTAGAAGCAAGTAATGTCACATTAAGCCAAGGAGTTAGAAATTCATATGATGGTATTTCTATGCTAGAAATGGCAAATAGCACATATGGTCAATTAGAAGAAATTGGTATGAGGATGAAAGAGCTTGCCATGCAGTCTGCAAATGGAACATTAAGCGTTGATCAAAGAAATACATTAAATATAGAATATCAACAGCTTTTGGAAGAATCTCAAAGAGTAGTTGAGACAACAGAGTTTAATGGAAGAAAATTAATTTCTAATGATGGATTTATTGTCCAAACAGGGCAAGATGCTAGTGAAAATAGCCAAATAGAAGTTAATGGAGGAAACATAGCATTGTCTTTAGAAGAGCTTTCAAAGCAAGATATTTCAACTCAAGAAAATGCTTTAAAAACAATTGCACCATTAGAAGATCATTTAGAAGAAGTTACTAAGAAAAGAAGTGAAGTTGGTGCTACATATACAAGGCTTTCTACATCAATAGAAAATTCAAATTCTACAATGGAAGCACAAGCAATGGCTACATCAACAATTAGAGATGCTGATATTGCTGAAACTATATCTCAAAAGATATCTGATAATATAAGGACAGATGTAAATACTGCTCTTTTAGCGCAAAATAATTTATCACGAGATATTGTTTTAAAGCTTTTAGGATAAATAAAGATATATTTAAAAAATATAAAAAGGTTTTTGTTGTGATGTCAAAGACAGTCTCAATAAAAACCTTTAAACTTAATTGCAATCTCTGCTAATTAAAGTGGAGAAAACGCATCTTATTTGTAAATGCACAAAATCAGCTCAAGCGAACCGCTCTTTAATAAGAAGATCTTTTTCTGAAAGAATTCTTTTAAACTCTTCAACATACTGCATCGCGTGGTTTAACTTTAAGAACGCCCTCATATGTCCCAAGCTTGTGCGGAAGCGTTTTTTCCCTTCTTCATAAGCCCGTCGAAGCCTTTCTGTCAAATGAACATTTTGAACGTTCACCTCTTGGAGGTTTACGAAAGCCTTCACAAGTTCCTGAACACTAGCAGGAACTCTTTTTGCCTCCCAATCTTGCTTTCGTCTCTCAGAGCGCTTCATACTTTTTCCAATAAATTCTTCTTTTTGGAAATCCATGTAAGACCTCTTTTGTCTAAAACCTTTTTAAAACCTTGATGACTTCCAAGCCATCACAACAAGCTCTAATAATATCAAAAAGTATTCTTTATGCAAATAGTTTTTTATGTTTTTGTCGGATTTGCATAGTATATTTTTTTATTAAATGCGGTATAATAAAAAAATGGAATATATATTAGGGATTGAAACAAGTTGTGATGATACAGGGTTAGCTATATGTGGTATAGATAATGGCGAAATAACACTTTTAGATGAAGTGTTGTCATCACAAATAGATATACATAAAGAATATGGGGGCGTTGTTCCTGAAGTAGCTTCTAGGCTTCATCTTAAAAATTTACCAATATTATTTAAAAAAATTTTAAAAAACAACGACTTAATACCTCAAGATTTAAGTGCAATTGGCGTTACGCAAGGTCCTGGATTAAAAGGTTGCCTTTTAATGGGAGTTAATTTTGCAAAAGGTGTTGCCTTTTCAATATCTAAACCACTAATAGGAGTTCATCATATAAAAGCTCATATTATGGCTTCACTTCTTGATAATCCTGAATTAAGGTTCCCTTTTTTAGCAATAGTAGTTTCTGGTGGACATACGGAATTAGTTGATGTGCAATCGTTAGATAATATGACTGTACTTTCAAGAACGATAGATGATGCTGCTGGAGAAGCATTTGATAAGTCAGCAAACCTTTTAGGGTTTTCATACCCAGGAGGCGCGGAGCTTTCAAAGCTTGCAGATACTGTGACAAGCTCAGATTTTTTACTTCCAAAAGTTATGAGAGAAGCGGAGGGATTTAGCTTTTCGGGATTAAAAACTGCAATTTCACTTCTTGTAAAGAAAAATGAAGACAAGCTAAAAGATCCAAATATTAAGGCAAGTCTATGTTTTGCCGTACAAGATTCAATAGTAGATGCTATTTTATATAAAACAAAAAAAGTATTAAGAAATTCAAACTTTAAAAATATTGTTTTAGCAGGAGGAGTCGCTGCTAATAAATATTTACGAAAAAAATTAGAGGGAATTCAAAACGTAAAACTTTATTGCCCAGATTTTAAACATTGCCAAGATAATGGGGCGATGGTTTCATTTTTGGCCTCTAAAATGTATTTAGAAAAAAACTTTATAGATTATAAGGCACAAGTTTTTCCTCGTTGGGAAGTTTGATTAAAAATTTAGATAAATAAAGAAAAATTTTTATGTTTGTAAAAGAAAAGTTAAAAGAATTAGATCATAGAGCTTCAAAGGCTAGAGGGCAAAATTTTGTAATAAACAACTCTCTAATAAGCTCCATCATGAATTTTGCAAAACTAGACGATGAGGAAGATATAATAGAAATTGGCCCTGGGCTTGGTGCTTTAACTACAGAGCTTTATAAATATAAAAATTTAAAAGTAATAGAAATAGAGAAAAAATTTGTAGATGATCTTCAGATAAGATTCCCTAATCTTACAATTATAAATCAAGATGTAAGAGAGGTTATTTTATCAGATCTTGGCAATGATTTGACAGTGCTTGGAAATTTACCTTATTCATTTTCTACTGATATTATTTTTCATTTAATTGCATATGCGCCAAATATAAAAAGAGCAATTTTATTACTTCAAAAAGAATTTGCAGAAAGATTGGCAGCAAAACCAAATACAAAATCTTATGGAGCGCTATCTGTTGCTTGTCAACTTTGGGCAGAGCCACGGCTTGGACCAATTTTCCCAGGTAGTTTTTTTCATCCACCTGCAAAAGTTGAATCACAAGTTATAGAATTAAAATTTTCAAAAGATACGAGGTTTAATGTAAAAGATACTTTTTGGCTTGGTCGTTTTGTAAAAGCTTGTTTTTCACAAAGAAGAAAAAAAATAATAAACAGTTTAAAATCGACGTCTATTTTTCCAATCGATAAATTAGAAGAAGGGTTTGTTCAGACGGGGATAGATCCAAATAGGCGTGCAGAAACGTTAAGTATTGATGAATTCATCTTACTTTCTAATTATTTTAATAAAGTTTTAGATAGTATGGAAAAGAAAGGATAAAATTCTTAAATTTTTAAGGGCTATGGAGTTCTTAAGTTTTTTGGTAAACTTTAATGGTCGTTAAGTATTTTTAATAAAAAAGGATACGCTCGTGGATAATACATCTTTAAATGATTTATATTTAGAGCTTGAGGAAAAAATAAAAACTGAAATTAATGTCAACGAAAGGAAGCTTCCTAAGTTTAATCCTTTTAGGGTGAATTTAAGTGATGATGTGCAAGCAGGGGATCTAATGAGATCTGAACTTCTCGAAAATATAAATAAAAATTATGGATATTCTGTAATATCTGATCTTGATCAAGTTACCACTCCGAGGAAAGGAATATTTGGAAAAGTTGTTATTATTCTAAAAAAGAGAATTTATAAATTTATAGTTGGAATATTATCAAATTATTTAAAAGCCGAAAAAAATTATGAAATAAATGTTGTCAAATTTCTAAACGAGACAGCAAAATATATCGATAAGAGAGATTCCTCGGTTTTTTTTAATTTAATAAGGAAAATTGATCAAGACGTGATGTCGTTAAATAGAAGGATAGAAGAAGTTTTTGATGAAGAGCAAATGTCGATAAAAAAAATGCAATTTTTAAATTATGAAAAAAAATTTCAAGAATGTGAAGATAAAATTAGAGAGCTAACGCTAGTAGTCGATGGCCTAGAAGGAATTATTGCAAGGTTAAAACCAACTGAAAAAGCAGTCGAAGATAAGGAAGCAAATATTGAAATAACACGTAAAAATTACGAATATCTTTTATTTGAAAATAGATTTAGGGGAAATGAAAAAGATATAAAAGAGAAAATGAATTCTTATGTAACTCTTATAAAAAATAATACAAAAGAGTTAAAAAAAGTTTTAGAAATTGGCCCTGGGAGAGGAGAGCTTTTATCTTTGCTAAAAGAAAATAATATTGATTCAATTGGAGTTGAATTAGACGATGTGATGTGTGAAGTTTTAAAGGAAAAGAATTTAAATTTTGTAAAAAATGATGCGCTTTCTTATTTAAAGACATTAGATAACAATTCTATTTCTGCGATTATAGCAATTCAAGTAGTTGAACATTTGAGCATTGATGATTTAAAGTTATTTATTAGTGAATCACATAGAGTTCTTCAAAAAGGGGGAAGCTTTGTTGTAGAGACTGTGAATCCAACCTCTTTAGTTGCGTTATCTTCTAATTTTTTTAGAGACCCAACACATAAAATGCCATTAAATCCAGACACATTATCATACATTATTAAACTTTCGGGATTGGAAATACAAAGTATATTAGAATTATCGCCTTTTCCAGAAGGAAGTAAATTAAAAGTAATTTCTGATACGGAAATTATTAATCCTTCAGTGATTAAATTTATAAAAAATTACAACGATAATGTCGATCAATTGAATAAATTGTTATATGGTTTTCAAGATTATGCCATAGTTGCTTGTAAGGCTAATTAAATAAAAAAGGCTTCTTATGAAAATTTCCATACATGTTCAAAAAGGCTTTACTCTTATTGAGCTTCTTTTTGTTGTCGCTATGATAGGTGTTCTTTATGGAATTTCAATTCAAACTTTTAAGACATATAAAGAATCGGCATATAATGCTGTAGTAGATCAGACAATACGAGACATATCTCAAGCATTGGATGTTGGAAAAATGGATCTAGATGAAATGTCAGATGGTGGTTCGTTTTCAGTTTTTATATCACAAGACGGGACTTTTACTGGGGATAAACAAATTGTGCCTGCATTGGTAGCATCAAAAAATATTAATGCATTTGTAACATTAAATTTATCTTGTAAAATTGATTATTCTTCTCCATCTTGTTTGTCAAAGTGGATTAGCGTTTCACATTGTAAAGGCAAAAAGGGAAAAATTTTAACAATTTATAACGATGGAAAAGAAATTTATCAATCATTGGGCATTACTTCTTGCTCATAACTTCTTGTTAATATTTTTTAATTTTTAAAACACATTTTATTTTTGTTGGTATGCCATTTGCAATCTTTTCTACAGAAAAATTTTAAAGGAAAAAATTTCCTTTAATTTTAAACTGCATAATATGAAAAAGGACTAGAATTAATGGCTTATAATTACGGTTCAAGAATTTTAAATAATGCAATAAGTGCCTTGCATACTCAACAGGCAGTAATTGCTACTACTGGAAATAATATCGCAAATGTCGATACTGATGGATATACAAGGAGAGTGGTTCAAATTCAAAATAGATCAGAAGAAATGAGTTCTGCTCTTAGAATCGGAAATGGTGTAGAAGTAGGCGAGATTCAAAGATATTCAGATGAATTTATAGAAGCAAAGTTACGAGATGCAATATCACAAAATGAACAAGCAAGTATAGAAGATGATTTCGTAAGTCAAATAGAAAAATTATTTAGTTTAACTGACGATTCACAAACCATAGGAAATTGTTTAACAGATTTTTATAGTGCCATTGATGATTTAACTGCTAACCCGTCTAGTATTGAGCTTAGAACTAATTTATTGGAAAGTGCCAAGACACTAGTTTCGACATTACAATCAACATATAATACTGTTGCATCATTACAAGATGAGTTAGATACACGAATTGCAAATGAAATAAATACCGTAAATTCTTTAACATCATCTATAGCGGATTTAAATTTACGAATTTCAGCAATAGAGCGTTCTGGAAATGCAGCTGCTTATGATGAAAGAGACCAAAGAGATATTCTTTTGCAAGATTTGGCGGAGAAAATAGAATTTGATCTTATTGAAAATTCAGATGGATCAGTAACTGTTTCGTTATCAAATGGATTTAGCTTAGTTCATTCTGGTTATAGTCATGATTTAACATTAAACTCAAGCCCTAGCTTTTTAAATGGCGCGGAGGCTACAGAATCACTTTCTGGAGGAACCCTAAACTATATAGTTTATGATTATAGTAATGGTGAAGGAACAGGAGAAATCAATTTAACTGATATTATCGCAGGCTCAAGTGGATCTATAGCGGGAATGTTACAGGTAAGAGGTGTTCAGTCTGTAGGTGATGATTCTCCATATGATCCAGATGGATATTTAATTGATGTTGCGACAAGGATAGAAGGAATAACAAGAAATCTTTTAACAACATTTAATGAAACTTACTTAGGAAATGATCCTCAAAATGGAGATTTATCTGGAGATTTAGATGGGAATAATCCAAGCACATTTGGATTTTTTACTTTTGAGGGGGCAGGAGATTTAGATGGAGATGGTATTCCGACTAATGCTGATTTAGATTCTGCAGTTACTGGAATTTCTTCTTATACAAGATATTTAGATTTGGCTATAAATAGTGGTCGTGAGATTGCGGCTGCTTACGGAACGGAGGTCTCTGCAGGAGTTTATGAATATGCGTCTGGAGATTCTAGAAATTTAAAATCATTATCGAGTTTAAAATCTGATAAAACACTCACATTTTCTGTTCCTGAAGGTAATAATACATATTCTTTTACAGGAACTTTTGAAGAATCATATAATGAAATGGTAAATTTTATTGGGAATCTTCGTTCTAGAACAATGGTAAACCAGACAGTAAGTGAAGATAAATACACATCAGTTTTAAATCAGCATGATCAAACTTCCGCTGTAAGTCTTGATGAAGAATATTCAAGATTAATTACAGCACAACAATCATATCAAGCATCTGCAAAAATGATAAAGGTTGCGCAGGAAATGTTTGATCAGATTATGGCTATGTATTATTAGTTATTTTTTATAGAGAGGTTTTTATTATGAGAGTAACGGAAGCACAAACAAGGCGAACAGTCATTTCTCAAATTACATCGCATAGAAATGATATAGATAAATATAGTAACCAAGTGACAACAGGGCTAAAAGTTGAAGAACCTGGAGATTCAAAGCAATCTGGAACTATTTCTAGATATCGTGAAAGTTTAAATAGAAATGAAGCGCATTTAGATAGAAT
The DNA here is from genome assembly GCA_964534945.1 of uncultured Bdellovibrionales bacterium. Taxonomy (GTDB): domain Bacteria; phylum Bdellovibrionota_C; class UBA2361; order UBA2361; family CAKMMH01; genus CAZHFA01. Next base: position 15,254 of record CAZHSB010000006.1, read on the forward strand.
ATCAACAGTTCAATCTTCATTGGAATTTCAAGAAGGAATAATTTCATCTTTAAGTGATTATGTCGTTCGTGCCGAAGAACTTGCTACTGAGGGAGCTAATGAGACAAATAGTGTTGAATCAAGAAAAGCACTGGCACAAGAAGTATATGCCATAAGAGATAGTGTGGTTGCGTTAGCAAATTCTACATATCAAGGTGTGTATATTTATGGTGCAGCAGATGACGATGATCCTCCATATGATCAAGTTGCTAATTATACTCCTGCCACAGGCACCTGTGCAGATACTCGATATGCATTTGATAATGAGACGGGAACTGACATTATAAATAATGTAGCTATCACAGACTCTCTTTCTGTTCAAGCAACAACGTCTGGAGACGATGTATTTAGTAATTTAATTTATGGATTAGAGCAACTTGCAAGATCGTTAGATGGGTATTCTACAGAGGTCGATGCAGGCGGTGTTCCTACAGGAGATGGCGAGGCTTATGATTTCGAAAATGATTATAGCAACGCTTTTTCCAATCAAACAGAAGATATAGCAAAATGTATAGATTTAATAAAAACTGCAAACAAAGAGAATATTTTAACAGAGCAGGCAAGTTTGGCAGGAAGATTAACAAGACTAGAAATTTCAAAATCTATTTTGCAAGTTAACGATGATTCTTCGACAAGTGCATTAGCAACACTTCAAGAGGTTGATATATATGAAGCCGCGACTAACCTAACAAACGCGCAAACTGCGCTTAATGCTTCGTTTTTAGTTACTAGTAAGTTATTAAGTTCAAGCTTGTTAGACTATATATAAGATATACAAAAATTTTTTGTTATGTGTTAAAATTTTGGAATGATTTTTATAAAATTTTTCAGCAAGTCATGTAGAATATTTTTAGTTTTTATCTTTGTAATCTTTGGAAGTGTGATTTTCTATAAAAATTTTAATTTCATTCCAAAGAATAAAGTTTTAAAAATAGCAGTTCAAAAGCACAATCCTCCGTTTAATATAAAATTGGGTCGCGAAAATTATATTGGTTTTAATGTAGATGTGATAAAAGCAATATGTGAGGATATTGGAATACGATATGAGATAGCAGGTCTAGATTCTGATATGATGATTCCATCTGTCGAATCAGGGTTATACGATATTGGAATTAGCACAACTGGTGACGGAAATATACAAAAATCAGTTATTTTGTCTACTCCTTATTTAGAGGGGGGAGATATGATTCTAAGGAAAATAGGCGATGATAGTTCTTTTAAATATAAAAAAATAGGAATAAAAAGTGGTTCATCTGTAAAAAAGATAGTTAAGAAGAAATTTCAGACTGCTCAGATTTTTGAATTTGAAAATTTATCTAGTATGTATAATGCATTTAATGAAAATAATATAGATATAATAATTGAGAATGGTTTTTTGCTAAAATATTTATTATTGCAAAATAAAATAAAACAAGGATTTGTTAATAATGCTACTTTAGATAAGAAACAATATGTTTTTATTTTTCCTAAAGATAGCAAATATCAAAAGATAATAGAAAAAAAGCTAGAGGAATTGGTAAAATCTTCAAAGTATAAGCTTCTTTATAATAGATGGTTTGGGAGCTTTTAATAAATAAAAACTACTCTCCAAAGTAAGGACGCTTAATTAGGTAAGGTTCTTTTCCTGTAATTCCTGGATGGTAATAATAAATATATCCTTTAGGTTCTTTTTTATCCAGTGCCAATTTTCTTTTTTCTTCTTCCTCTGCCATATGTTTTTTGTAGGCGGCTTGTTGCTTGTCAAGCTTACTTGTTCGTACAAACTTAAAAAACCAAAAGATTGCGCTTATTAATGCGCAGATAATAAGGATTACTATAATAAGGCTACCTTCGCCTTCACCTTTTTGATTTTTATGATATGGTAAAAATAATCTAAGCATATAAAAAACCTAAAAATAACTCTTAATTAATCAGTACATCATTTAAATTGCTTCTAAAATTATAGTATGACCTTTTAAAACAATATCTAATGTATTAATAAATCGTACTTTTTCTGTATTACTTAAGAATGTGAGAGCATTTTTAATTATAAAAATTAAATCCCCATTTAACACATTGATTTTACTAGAAATATTTAGCATGTTTATGATGTTAGGAGGAAGATCTTCGCATCGATAATTTAGCGATAAGTTGTTAATTTCTAAAGTAGATAAAAATTTTAGTGGTGTAGTAATTTTTAAAAAGCCATCAAAAAAATCGATTGCTTCTAGGATTGATAAATTTAAAATCTCATCAAATGTTTTTTCTTTAAATCTTAAATTTAAAATTTTTTCATTAAAAAAATTTCCGTTGCAATTTAGGCAAGATTCTTTCAATCCTAAAAAATTTATAAAATAACCCTTTCCTAAACAAGTTTTACATAAATATTTGTTAGATGGTTTAATAAAAAAATCTTTTTTTGTTAAACCTAAAATTTTTGCATCTATGGTTTTTAATAAAACATCTCGTAATGTGTCAAAGATGTTTGTCGCGTTTGCTAGAAAAGTATTTTTTTGAAATATAGGAGAAACTACAACAGTTCTTGTTTCTGTTTTTTGAGAATCAAATAAACAATCTTCAAAAAATTTTGAAGGTATAATATTAATAGAATTTTTTTTAATTGGTAGTTTGTAGTTTATGTTTTTTATTAGATTATTTTTTATTAGATCAGTTGTTTTGTATTTTCCTAAATAAAATATTTCTTTAAATTCTCTTTGCAAGATATCTTGATTGTTTTCGAAAATAATTGTTGAAAAATTTTTTAGTTCGTAAAATATCTTCTTTAACATATCATCATTTAAAAAAGATGTTGGGTTTTGTAAGCAAATGATATCATCTTTTCCAAGATAATTTTTTATTTTTAAATAATTTAAAACATATCTTATATTAAAGTCATCGATGTTTGATAAAAATGAATAATTACCTAAACCATAATCTATAAATGATTTTAATATGTTTTTTAATTTATTATTCTTAATTTTAAGAAAAAGCTCAGAAAATTTTGTTATTAAAAGGTCTTTTATTAAAATATTATCTAAAGATAAGTTATCTGGAATACTATTTAAGTCTTTAAATGCATTTTTTATGTATTGCAAGGAAATATAATTTCGAGCTTTTATTTTTTCTCCACAATGTAGGCAGATAGAACAGTCATCTAAAGTAAAAGTAAATAATTTATTGTTGTTTAATGTGAAAATAAAGAATTCATTTGAAGATTTTTTTATTTTTAAGAGACTTTTTATTATTTCCTCTTTGTTGTGTGATGATATTTTGTTGTCAACTAATAAACAATTTTTAAAATTTGTGTTTTTTATATCGTCAAGTTCTAGGATTTTTTTATTTTCAATAACATAATAAATCCCTCTCTTAATAAGTTCTTTTATATTTATCTTTTCATCGTGGTAAGTTAATGTTCCTATTGCAATTGGAATATCATTAAATTTATTTGAAATATTTATCGCGATATCTTCCAAGGATTCTTTTTTTAGCGTTCCCCCACATTTTTGACAAGAATTAAAACAATTTAAAAAATCTTCTTTTAAAAATGAAATAATGTCTGATGCTTCTAAAATTGTTTTTTCATTATTATTTTCGTACGTTAAAAAAAATAAATTATTTTTAAAATTTGCAAAAGGATTTTGAGACAAAGATATTTCAGGGATTTTTCCTCCTATTAAGTGTTTATAATTATTATTTTTAGAATTGAAACTTTTTTTAATGTCATCAAAAAAAGAATGTAAATTTTTTAAATCTTCTGAGAAAAAAAGAGATCGTTCGTATAGAGGAATTTTGAAAATTTCATCTTGAAAACAAGCTGTAAAAAATTTATTTTCTGGCATTATTTTTTTTCAATAGAATAATTTTTATAAATTTCTTTAGAAAAATAATCATTAATTGCATCTTTTAAATGCTCTTCTTCAAGTTTTTCCTTGGCTAGTTCTCTTTCTTGGCTAGTTGCTTCTTCCTGATTCTTCTTATTTTGTACTTGAAAGATATAATAGGCATTTTCTCCTGTTACTATCTTAGAGATTTCATTATTTCCAAGACCTGATATTGCTTGAAAAATTTCTGTTGATAATTCATTTAATTCAAATTCTCCTATATTTCCACCGTTTTTTGCATCAGGAGTTTCTGAATATTCTTTTGCAACAGTTGAGAAATCTTCATCTGATAGTGCATCTTTTACTTTTTTTAAAATAGCTAAAGCATTAGCTTCACTTTTTCCCTCTTTTAGGATGCAAATTTGATTTAGTGATATTTTACTATTTCTTAATTTACTTTCTTGGATATTTTTTAAATAATTATCGATTTCCTTTTCAGAAACCGCGGCCCCATTTCTTATTATAGACGAAGCTATCTTTGATTTTAAAATATCACTTTTTACCTGTTCTCTATAGGCTGTAAAAGATATATTTTGTTTTTTCAATTCTTCTTTAAAAGCTGGAACTGATAGGGAATTTCTTCTTGCAATTTCTGATATATATTTTCCTATTTCATCTTCTGAAACAGAAAATCTTTTTTTCTTTGCTTCTAACGCTACAACAGTATCAAGAATTACAGAATCTAGTAATTTTTTTGCAGTATCATTGTACCTAAAATCTGAAACGGAGAAAGTCTTGCTATACTTTTTATTAATGTCTGATAAAGTGATGGGGGTATTATTGATGGTTACTAATACAGCGTCTAATAATTGCTCATCTCCAAAGGCATTTTGAAAAAAAATAAAAACTGATAAAAATAAATAAGTAATGAATATTTTTTGCTTTATCATATAAATACACCTTGTCTTTAGATAAAAACTTCTTCCTAAGATAATACAAGGGAATTGAAATGTTATCAACTGATAGAAATTAGGCGTAATTAAATAAAAATATGGACTTCGTTGACAAACAAAAATCTCATATATAAAATTCTTTGATTTTAAATATGAGATTTTTATTTATGGAAGAATTAGAAAAGATTAGAGAGAAAATTGATGTAATTGATGAAAAACTTTTGGTTTTATTAAATAAACGTGCAAAATTTGCCTTAGAAATTGCAAAGATAAAGAAAGATAATTTAAAAGATATACGTGTTGTAAAAAGGGAAAAAGAAATCTATAAGCATATAAAATCTATGAACATAGGCCCATTATTAGATAGCTCATTAGAACGTATTTGGAATGAAATTATATTGTCATCAATAGCTCTTGAAAAAAAGACAAATAAAGCAATTGAAGAAAAATAAAGAAATAAACGAATAAAAAATAAGCGGAGGACGGGACTCGAACCCGCGACATCTTGCTTGGGAAGCAAGCACTCTACCAACTGAGTTACATCCGCAAGAAACATTTAAAATTTATCATAAAATTAAAGAAATGTCATCGGTTGTATAAAACTAAATAGCTTTTAAATATGATAACTTTTCTTTTTTAAAGATTTTTGGCTTGATTGTCGTTGCATTTAATTTTTTAAAAGCCTTTTCCAGCTCTAAAAAATTATTTTCATCTTTATAAATTCCAACGATCGCTCCTCCAGAACCACAAAATTTAGATGAAGCATTTAGATTCCTAGCGCAATTTATTAAGTCTTGATTTCTTTTACTTATATGATAAATAGAGGCTCTTAAATCAAAATTCTTGTTTATAAGTTGATTCATAAGGGTAATATCTTGATCTAATAAAGCTTTTTTAAAATTTTTTGCAATTTCCCCAAATTCTAGCATTGCATCTACAACTTTTTGTTCGCCTCTTTCGTATCGCTCTCTTATGTTATTATGAAAGACTTCAGTTCCTTCACTAAGACTTTCAGAATATGCAATATATAGATTAGGTAAATTTTCTTCTTTTATATCGAGCTTTTCATAAATTCCTATTCCGTTTAGCTCCATATGTTTTTTATCAAAATCCATATATACAATGTCTTGATAAACCTGAATGACTCTATCCTGAAGCCCCGCACCAATTTTTAACTCATCTTTTTCAACACTTAAAATGATGTTTGCCAAAATTGGTTTTGAAATTTCTACATCATAAAATTTCATTAGAGCTTTCATTACGGAAGTGACAATGGCGCTAGAGCCTGCGAGTCCTACGCGAACGGGTATGTTTGAATCATAAGTAATTGTAAAATTTTTATGTAAAATATCTATAGAATTTTTGTCACAGTATTCATAAAAAATTTTTATTGTAGCTTTTATTAGTCGTACGCCACCATAATATCCAGAAAATTTTATATCTTCAGTGAATTCCTCTATGGAATTAAAAGACAATCTGTCATTTTTATGTAATTTTATTTCCAAGAGGGGAGATTCGTACAAAGTAACAGTTGCCACAAAATTTCTAACGGAAAAAGAAATTGTCTTTCCGAAATAACCATCTGATGGGTTTCCGATAAGACCAGCTCGTGCATAAGTATTTTCACAAATTATCATAAAATTTTTCCATATATTTAAGATAACAAAAAAAGCATAATATGATATATTCTAATAAAAGTCTAATGCAGATTAAATGTATTATTAGTATGCCAAAAATCATTTAAAACTGTTTTTATTGATATATTATTTTCATTCGCAAGTTTTTTCATGCTCTCATATTCTGGATAAAAGCGCACGATATCATTAAATCGGCATTTTTTTACATTGATATTTCCATAGGGAAGCTTAGTTTCTATCATTTCTCGTTCCATGCAAGTGCGTTTCATTAATGTTTTTCTTAAACCTATTGTCGATGTATGCTTGAAAATAATTTCTTCAATTTCATTTTCTTTATCTTTCGAAATTATTATTCGAAGTAAATAGCTAGGTCTGTTTTTCTTCATAAAACAAGGAATATAATGAACGTCTTTAGCTCCTGCTTCAAACAACTTATCCATTGCAAAACCAAGATCTTCTCCATTTGAATCATCGATATTTGTTTCTATCACTAATATGTCTTCATTGTTTGAAATATCATCTTCTTTAGGTTTATTGATGATTAGTGTACGCAAAAAATTTGCTCTACCAAAATCTTTTTTTCCAAGTCCAGTACCAGATTTTTCTATGACAAAATTTTTTGGAAGAATGTTTGTTGTCATTATTGCACAAGCAATGGCAATTCCAGTTGGGGTAATCATTTCTCCGATTGAATCTGTTATCGTTAATGGAATCTTATATTCTCTTGCAATATTTAATACTGCAGGTACAGGGACTGGTAAAGATCCATGTTGACATGAGACAAATCCAGAACCCTCACAAAAGCCACAAACCACACATTCTGTAATATTTAAGCTATCGTATAAAACAGATGCAGAAATAATATCGACAATAGAATCAATGGCGCCAACTTCATGAAAATGAACTTCCTCGATATCACATTCATGAGCTTCGCTTTCGGCTTTTGCAATAATCAAAAAAATTTTTTTTGCTAAATTTTTCGAATTTTCTGACATTGTAGCAGTATCTATGATATGTATTATATCTGATAAATGGCGATGCTCACGATGTTCGTGATGTTCGTGTTCTTCATGATGATGGGGATCTCGCTTTTTATCTTTCAAAATAACGTCAAAATCACTTCCGCTTATGCCATAAGTTTTTTTCTTACTTATAGTGTAATCAAAATCATCTTTAAAATGTAAGCTACTTAAGGCAACTTTTAATTTGGAAACATCTGCACCTAAATCAATTAGCGCGCTTACAAACATATCACCACTTATTCCGCAAGCACCATCGATAAAAAGATTCATATTAGTATCCTATTTCCTTTAACCAATTATTAATAGTTTTTGTCCCAGAATCTGATTTTGCTATTCCTCCACTTAAAATAAGAGGAGTTAAAAAATTTGCTCCTGAAATAGTAGATTCTAAATCTTTAACACATTGTTGCTCTCCGCCACCTCCATGAGTAATAAATGGAACTATTGTTTTTTTGGAAAGATCATATTTATCTAAAAAAGAATTAACGATAGGTGCGACAGTTCCCCACCAATTAGGAGAACCTATAAAGACAACATCATAATCATCAATATTTACAGGTAAAGAAGTTTTTATTTCTGGACGAAATCCATCTTTAATTTCTTTTTTTGCTTGATCGACGACAGTTTGATAGCTCGTTGAATATGGAACTTTTGGCTCAATTTCAAAAAGTGTTCCATTAACTTTATTATTAATTTTATTAGCCACACTTCTTGTATTACCTCCCCAAGAATAATAAATAACTAAAATTTTTGAATTCATTTTTTTCCCTCCCTTTGTATTTTTTGTAGTTGAAAAGGCTTTTTTAGGCAGAATCGTTAACGCTAAAATAGCCGATAAATGTTTTAAAAAATCTCGTCTTTTCATATGATCTCCTTAGCAGTTAATAAGAATAAGAAATTAAGATTTCCCTTCAAAAGTTTTTGCCACCTCTTTTAATTTTTCTGTGATTTTTATGTGTTGAGGACAAAGCTTTTCGCACATATGACAACCAATACAATCACTAGCTTTTCCAGCAGTTTTGGTATAATTCTCATAATATAATTTTTGAATAGAAAATCCTTTTCCATCTCTTTTGATTTCTCCATTATACAATGCAAAGTATTCTGGAATTTTTATTTTTTTAGGACAGTCAGAAACGCAATATCTACAAGCTGTGCAAGGGATTGCGTTAGACTTATTTAAAATTTTTACAACACTTTTTATCGCGTTTAATTCTTTATCATTCAAAGACTTAAAATCCTGCATGTAAGATATATTGTCTTGAAGTTGTTCCATAGTGCTCATGCCACTTAAAACCTTTGTTACTCCCTCCAAGCTAGCTACATATCGTATTGCCCAAGAAGCGATTGACATTTTTGGATCTATAGATTTTAAAATTGTTTCTGCCTCTTTAGGAAGATTTACTAATGCGCCACCTTTAATCGGCTCCATTACGATAATGTCTTTTTTATATTTCCTTGCAATCTCATAACACTTTCTAGATTGAATGCTAGGACTGTCCCAATCTAGATAATTTATTTGTAATTGTACAAATTCTACAGAAGGATTTTCTTTTAAAATGGTTTCTAATAATTCTGCAGAATCATGGAAAGAAAAACCAATATGTTTAATTTTTCCTTCTGCTTTCTTCTTTGCTATGAAATCAAAACAATTAAATTCTTTTACAGTCTTATAAGTGTTTGTGTTTAAGTTATGTAATAGATAATTATCAAAATAATCTAATCCGCATTTCTTAAGTTGAGCATTGAAAATTTTTTCTCGATCTTCATTTGATTTTATATAAGCCATGGGAAGTTTTGAGGCAACTTGAAAAGTACCTCTTTCATGCCTTTTTACTAAAGCTTCTTTTAAAGCTTCTTCGCTCTTAAATCCCATATACATCCATGCTGTATCAAAGTATGTGAATCCTTTTTCTAAAAAAAGATCTACCATTTTGTTTAGCATTATCATATCTATTTTTGCTGGATCATCTTTATCAAGCTGTGGAAGACGCATAAATCCAAATCCAAGTTTGTTCGTGTTTGGTAATAAGATCTTTTTTTTATCTAATTCTTTTGCACTTAATATTTTCCCTCTTGTAAAACCACTAATTGTAATTAGTGCAAGTAAATGTTTTAAAAAATCTCGTCTTTTCATTTTTTATTCCTTTTTGAAAAAAACAAACCAATTTCAAATAATAAATATGTCGGTATCGCTAGTAATATTTGGCTTATCACGTCGGGTGGTGTTAGAATTCCTCCGATAATAAAAGTTGCGACGAGTACATAAGAACGTTTACTTGCAACACTTTCATAAGAAATTACATTCGTTTTTATTAGATAATAGGTAACTAACGGTATTTGAAACATCGCTCCAAAAATAACCGATAACCATAAAGATAAACTTATAATTTGTGAAATTCCCCAAACAGGACTAAGCTTTGATGTTTCAAAACTTAATCCAAAATTCATAATTAATGGCAAAATTAATATAAAACAAAAAATTACTCCGCCTATAAATAATACGGAAGAACTTAATACAGTTGAAATTACGAAGCGCCTCTCGTTTGGATATAACCCAGGGACTATAAATCCCCAAAATTTGCGTGCAATATACGGAAAGCACACTAAGACATCAATGACAAGTGATATCTTAATTTGTAATACAAAAACTTCAATTGGCGAAAAATAATTTAAAGAAATTTCATTTCCCTTTAAAAGAAATTCTGTGATTTTATTTAACATAGTTGGGGCAAGCAAAATTGTAATGGGAAATACTATTGCTAAAGCCAGAAAGCATTTTATTAATACTTTCCGAAGTTCTGTTATATGCTCCATTAAAGGAGTATCTTGATTATTTGCAGAATTATTTTCTATTTTAACCATTTTCTTTTTCGTCTTCTAAAAATACTTTCGTAAGTAACCTTTGCTTTGTAACAGGATAGATTTTTATTGCCTTTGTTGGGCATTCAAAAGCACATTTTCCGCATCCTATGCAAAGCTTTTTATCAATAATAGGAAACTCTCCATCATCTTTAATAATTGCCCCCTTAGGGCATGATTTTGCACATATTCCGCATTGAATGCAATGATTGTTATCTACGTTGGCTAATCCAATTTGAGTGTTTTGTTTTTCTTGTAATGAGATATGATGTAAGGCTCCTGAAGGACATCTTTTTGAACAGCGATTACATGTAAATTTGCAATATCCATTTTTATAATCAAGAGAAACAGCATTAAAATTATTATTTGCTTTTTTGATAATTTTCATTGGACATCTTTGGACGCATAAATTGCAATTTAAGCATGTAGCAAGTAAACGCTCTTTATTTTTTGCACCTGCGGGAAGAATGAAATCTTTTACTTTATTAACTGTCTTCTTTGTAGCAGACGAAAATTTTTTAAAGGTAATAATAGATAATCCCAAAAATCCCGCCCAAATTAATGCGTCTCGTCTTTTTTTGTCAAATTGTATATCTTGTTTTTTACAAATACCATATGTAATGGCGTTAACTTTACATTTTGAAATACACTTTAAACATTTTACGCATGTTTCGTTATCTACCGTCTTATTTTCAATATTAATACTTCCAGTAGGGCAATTTTTTTCACATAGTTTGCACGAAACGCATTTGTCCTTATTAATACAGATTTTGTTTAATGAAAATTTTGAAACAATACCTAATATTGTACCAACGGGGCAAATATTTGAGCAAAAAAATCTTCCCTTAAAAAAAACTAAGATTGAAATTAAAGTAAAAGCAATAATGCCAATTGTAGTGTTGCTTAAAGAAGATCCAAAAAGAGTATAGGGATCTAAGAATTTAGCGATGCAAGCACTTCCTGCAATTAAAAATCCAAAAATAATACTTGATAAAAAATATTTTAACACTAAATTTTTTTGAACTTTTTCTTTTTTAGGGTGAATAGTATTTAAAAGCTCTTGATAAATACCAAATGGGCATAATATAGAACAATAGAGACGTCCAAAAAGAATAGTTATTATTATCAAAATACTAAATATAACGAGAGATAACCAAGAAAAATCAATTATAATTCTTTCAAATAATGGTAAGAATTGATAATTAAAAAAATGAATTGGGTAAAAAACATTAGTAAAGGCAAGAACGCTTAATATAAAAACAATTACGGCTATGAAAAATCTTGTTAAAAATATTTTTTTTTGTTTTTTCATATTTATCTTTTTAGTATAAATTGACTTTTAAAAGGTTACAACTTAGAGTTAACTTTAAGTCAATAGTAAAATAAAAAAAAGGATAAAATTATGGAATATACGATTGGGCAGGTTTCAAAAATTACGGGGCTTACCTCTTATACACTTCGTTATTATGATAAGGAGGGGCTATTGCCTTTCATAAAAAAAAAGCTTTCTGGTATTAGATGCTTTTCTGATGAGGATCTTGATTGGCTTACAATTATAGAATGCTTAAAATCTACAGGGTTAGAAATTAAAAAAATAAAACAATATATAAATTGGTTCGTTAAGGGCGAGTCTACACTTCAAAAAAGATTAGAGCTTTTTTTGGCTCAAAAAAAAGCAGTTCAAAATCATATGAAAAAATTGCAAGATAATATGGAAAAAATTGATTTCAAGATAAAGTATTATAAAGAAGCTATGAAACATGGCTCAAAAAATGTTTTTGAGAACAACAAAAAATTAAGGCAAGAAAAAGATAGAATTTTTGCAAAACTACAAAAAACTTAAAGAATCTTTGGTATTTATCAGATTATTTTTTTGTCATTATTGCGGATTAAATTGGAGTAGTCTATTCTTAAAGAAAGTACATTAAACGATGATGTGAGGTTGTTATCTTGTGGAAAATTCTAAATTTGTTCATTTACATGTTCATAGTCAATATAGCCTGCTAGATGGCGCAATAAAGATACCAAAGCTTTTACAAAAAGTTCAAGATCTAGGACAATCTGCCGTGGCGATAACGGATCATGGTAATTTACACGGTGCAATGGAATTTTATTCTGCTTCGAAAGAATTTAATGTTAAGCCGATAATTGGTTGTGAATTTTACGTAACACCAAAAGATCGTTTTGAAAGAAAAACGCTTGCCAGTGGTGGTAGTGGAACTTTTCATTTAATTGCATTGGCTATGAACCATGTTGGTTACAAAAATCTTTGTAAATTAACAAGTTTTTCTTATAAAGAGGGGTTTTATTTTAAGCCACGTGTGGATTGGGAATCTTTAGCAAAATATAATGAAGGTCTTATTATAAGTAGTGCATGCTTGCAAGGCGAAGTCCCGTATTTAATAAAAACACATCAAGATGATGAGTTAAAAAAGACGCTTGAATTCTATGCGACAACATTTAAAGATAGATATTTTTTAGAAGTACAACCTCATAAGATAGAAGAACAGCAAGTAGTAAATAAAAGAATTCTTGAACTATCAAAAGAATATAATATTCCAATTATTCCAACATGCGACTGCCACTATTTAGAAAAAGAAGATCATTTATCGCAAGAGATTTTAATGTGTATTTCGATGCAAAAGCAACTTTCTGATACAAATAGAATGACGCATGACGGAATATCTTTACATGTAAGAAGCGCAAAAGAAGTTGAAGAAGATTTCGGAGATTTCCCTATAAAAGAGGCGATGGAAAATACCGTAAAAATTGCCGATATGTGCGAAACAAAATTTGATTTTTCGACATATTACATGCCTGTTTATAAGGTTGAAAATGGGGATACAAGATCTTTTATCGAAATAATGTCAGAGCAAGCAAGAGATGGTTTAAAAGCAAGATTAGAGATTATAAGTAAAGAAGAGGCTTTTACACCTGAAAGAGAAAAGGAGTATTGGGATAGACTAGAAAGAGAAATATCGCTTATCGATAAAATGGGATTTGCGGGATATTTTTTAGTAGTATCTGATTTTATAGTTTGGTCAAAAGAGCATGATGTTCCAGTAGGTCCAGGTAGGGGAAGTGGAGCAGGTTCGTTAGTTGCATATTCTATGAGGATTACTGATATTGATCCCATAAAACATGAGTTATTATTTGAAAGATTTTTAAATCCAGAACGTGTTTCGCTTCCAGATATAGATGTCGATTTTTGTATTGAAGGACGAGATAAAGTAATTGATTATGTGACACAAAAATATGGTAAAGATAACGTTTCTCAAATAGCGGCTTTTGGAAGCTTAAAAGCTAAAAATGCGATAAAAGATGTTGGTCGTGTATTGGGGATAAGCTATGCAGAAACAGATAAGATTGCCCAGCTTGTTCCAAGTCAAGGGCAGGGAACAGAAATTACTTTAGAAAAAGCACTTGAGTTAGAACCAAAGCTAAAAGAATACGCAGAAAATGAGGGAAAAGAACTTATAAAACATGCAATAAAACTAGAAGGACTGACTCGTCATACATCAACTCATGCGGCAGGCGTAGTTATTGCGGATAGGCCGCTTAGTGATATTGTGCCTCTTATGATAGATAAAGATGGTCATGACGTTACTCAGTTTTCTATGAAGTATGTTGAAAAAATTGGGCTTGTAAAGTTTGACTTTTTAGGCTTAAAGACTTTGACAGTTATAAAAACAGCATTGAATATTATAAAAGATTCAAAAAATGAAGTTGTTGATATTGCAAATATCCCGATTGATGACAAGGCTGTTTTTGATTTATTATGCTCTGGAAATACAGTTGGAGTCTTTCAGTTAGAATCTCCTGGAATTACCGATGTAACGGTTCGTATTGCGCCATCTAGGTTTTCAGATTTAGTTGCCATAAATGCTTTATATAGGCCTGGTCCATTAGATGCAGGAATGGTGGATAGGTATATTGAAAGAAAGCATGGAAGAGAAAAAGTTGAATATCCACATGAGTTAATAGCGGGAGTTTTAGAAGATACTTATGGAATAATGCTTTATCAAGAGCAGATTATGCAAATTGCAAGGAAAATGGCAAATTATTCACTTGGCGAAGCTGACCTTTTAAGACGTGCCATGGGAAAGAAAAAGCCCGAAGAAATGGCAATTCAAAAGACAAGATTTTTAGATGGCTGTAAAGAAAATGGTATCAGTAATAAAATTGCTGAAGAAGTTTTCTCGCAAATGGAAACTTTTGCAAGATATGGATTTAATAAAAGTCACTCGGCGGCATATGCCTTGATTACTTATCAGACCGCATATTTGAAAGCTCATTATCCCGTAGAATTTATGGCGGCTGTCATGAGTCATGAAATTACCGATACGGATAAAGTCTTAAAGAATTTTAATGAATGTAAAAAACAGGGAATAAAAATTTTACCACCTGATGTTAATTATAGTTATTCTACTTTTTCTGTTGATAATGGGAGAATAAGATATGGCCTTGCTGCAATAAAAGGGGTGGGGGAAAAGGCGGTTCAGAGTATAGTTGATGAACGTAAAAAATGTGGAGTTTATAGAGATTTAGAAGATTTGATACTTAGAGTTCCATTAACAAATTTAAATAAACGAGTACTTGAAAATTTAATCAAAAGTGGAGGTTTCGATTTTTCTACTGTTAGCAGAAAAGAAATGCTTGAGACGCTAGATGAAATTTTGAAATCTGGTCAAGCCATTCAAAAGGATAAAGATTCCGATCAAGTTTCCTTATTTGATTTTTGTGACACGACAAGAGATATAGAAAGAAAAAGATATCATATTCCAGAATATTCATCTAATGTAAAACTTTCATTTGAAAAGGAGGCGTTAGGATTTTATATTTCTGGACATCCATTATTTAAATATAAAAGTTTATTAAAGAAAATTGGTGCCTTTAGTATAGATGATGTAAAAGAAAATCCTCCTAAAAATGTAAAAGAAATAAAACTTGCAGGTGTTGTTACGTCCTTAAAATTAAGAAATACTAAAAAAGGTGATAGGTATGCGAATTTTCTTTTTGAAGATGATACGGCTTCAGTAGATACGTTTGTTTGGCCTGATTCATATAAAAAAGTAGGGCATTTGTTAGAAGACGAAAGTCCGCTTTTAATTACGGGGAAATTAGATATTTCAGAAAATAGGATTGCTTTTATTGTAAGCACAATTGAGTTATTAGCGAACATAAGAAGTAAAAAAGTTACTAGTGCTATTATAAAAATAAATGATATTGCAGAGTTTAAGAATAAAAGTAATGAATTTAAAAACTTAATAAAAAAACATCAAGGAGATTGTCAATTAAAAATGCTTTTAGATGTTGGCGATAAAAAAGCATTACTATCGTTAAAAGATGAGAACAATAAATGTGTTTATATAGCTCCTACAGATGAGTTTTGTGACGAGTTAGAAGAAACATTATTTGGGGTGGCTATTGATTTTGTATGATTTTAAAGTTCTAAAGTTATATAGAAACAAGATAGTAACAATTATTAAGGCACTTGAGGTAAAAAAAATAACATGGGGCTTTTATTCCTAAATATATTCTTAAATAGTGTTTCGAGAGAGGGAGAAAAATTAAAAATATTACTTTTTTTTACCTAACTATTTACTTTTAAGTTAATAAAAGGTAAAAATTCATGGTTGAATATTTCATAAAGGATTTTTTCTGTCCTCAAAAAATTTGAGGTGACGTTTGAATAATCTTAATTTTTATTTTGGAGTAATTTTAAAGTGGCTGATTTTATTTTAGAATTAAAGGATAGATCTCAGTTTGGGTCTGCAAATGCTAATCGTTATAGGAAGCAATCTCTTGTTCCTGTTTCTGTTTCTTTTCGTGGAGAGGAAAGTATTTCTTCTTTGGTTGCTTATGATGAATTTTTACATTTAGCTGAAAGAGCGAAATCTTCGCAAGTTTTTACTTTTAAAAGTGAAAATAAAAGACTTGATGGAGGAAAAGCGATTGTAAAACATATTCAAAAAGAATATTTAAAGGACAGAGTTTTACACGTTGATTTTCAAGCGCTAAAAGATGGAGAGGATGTTGTAGTTAGAGTTCCTCTAAAAATTATTGGTGTAGCTCCAGGTGTAAAAATTCAAGGTGGTATTATGACCCCAGGTGCAAGAGAGGTAAAACTTAAAGTATCTTCTGAGAGTATTCCAGAAATCTTGGATGTTGATATAAGTTCTCTTCATATAGGGGAAAGTGTTTTGGCTGGTGAGCTAAAATTGCCAGAAGGCGCGAAGTTATTAAGTAGTCCAAGGGAATCTTTGGCTGGTGTGATTGAGAGTAGAGCAAGTAAGCTTGCTGGTGATGGTACTGCTAGCAGTGGCGCAACTGCGGGAGCTACTCCTGCTGCAGGAGCAAGTGCAACGCCTGCAAAAGCCGCAGCACCTGCAAAAGCTAAAAAATAAGTTTTTTAATTGTTTAAAGTATGCTTGAGCCTTTTTTAGTCGTCGGACTTGGAAATATAGGGAGTGATTATGACTTTACGAGGCACAACGTAGGTTTTATGATGTTAGATGAGGTTTCGCCTATTTTTGATAGGCAATCTTCTTTCGTAAAGTTTAAGGGAGAGTGTGTAGTTGTATCCTTTAAGATGCACGATGGAGATATAGTGAAAGGTTACATATTAAAGCCCCATACGTTTATGAATCTTAGTGGGGAGTCTGTAAGACCACTTTGTGATTATTACAAGATTCCTTTTGGTAATGTTTTTGTGATTCATGATGATGTAGATTTACCTCTTGGCACTGTGCGTGTTAAAAAGGGAGGTGGAGATGCGGGGCATAATGGATTAAAATCGATAACAAGTCATTTAGGAACAAATGATTATTATCGATTGCGAGTTGGTGTGGGAAGACCTAGTAATCCATCTTACGAGATGAAAGATTGGGTTTTGTCTAAGTTTTCTAATGATGAAAAATTAGTGATTGTTAAAATTGCTGAGGAAGTTAGAGAAAATTTTTATTTGTTTGTAAGCGGAAATTTTGCAAGATTTCAAGAAAAGATTAACTCTATAAAGACTGTTCTTGAGAAGTGAAGTACAAACGTATAAAATATGAAGATGGTTATTATAAATTTTTGTGTAGATTAGTAGCTTAAAATTTTTTATCCTGCGGTCTTGAATTTTTTGTATATTTCTATAAATTATGTAGTTAATTTATAAAGATATTTTTTGTAAATTTATTTTATTTTTAATAGTTGGTGAATAAGTTATGAGAAAGTATGAATCGATAGTGGTTTTTAGTCCTGAGTTGAATAAGGAGCAGTTATCAACAGAGATTGCTAAAGTTAAAGATATATTAAAAGGGTTTAATGCCTTAGAAGTATTCGTAGAAGAATGGGGAAAAAGAAAAATTGCTTATGTTGCAAAAAAGCAAACCCAAGGATTTTATGTTTGCTTTTATTATGAAGCAGAAAATATGAAAGTTATAGAAGAACTAGTTTATAATTTAAGGATTAATGATGCTGTATTAAAGTTTCAAACGCATCACATCAGTGATAAGGCCGATAAATATAGAGGGAATATGGCGTTTGTAAGATCTTCAAAATCTGATGAAATGGTAGCTTCAGATATTGATGAACTAGAGATATCTGATTTAGGTGATAATTAAAAATTTTTATATAAATGGAGCTTTGAGAAATGGAAGTTATATTAAAAGAAGATTTTCCACAATTGGGATTTATTGGTGATTCAGTAAGAGTAAAACCTGGATTTGCAAGAAATTTTTTAATTCCAAGAGGATTGGCTGTTGTAGCAAATACAAGGCAAGCAAATGTTATTAATCATGAAATGCAAGCAATTAATGCTAAGAAAGCTAGATTAAAAGAACTTGCAAATGAGAAGAAAGGAAAAATTGAATCGTTGTCTTTAGAATTTAAATTAAAAGCTGGCGAAGAGGGGAAAGTTTTCGGTTCTATTACATCGCAACATCTTGAGGATTCAATAAAAGGCGAAGGGATTGAGATTGAAAAGAAGCAAATTAAGCTTTTTGAGCCATTGAAATCTGAGGGGGAATATAGTGTTGACGTAAAGCTTCATTCAGAGGTTATCGCGTCTTTGAAAGTACTAGTAAGCGTTGACAAATATCAAAGGCCTACGAAGAAAAAAGTTGATAAAAGATCTCTAAGGAAATCTCCTTCTGCATCTCTTGAAGATGAGGCACAGGAATTAGATGAAGCAGAAATTAAAGTTTCTGATGACAAAGAGTAGTCCTTTATTTTACTAAAGAGATAGGAAAGTAATGGGAAAAGATGTAAAGATTAAAGGAAAGATTACGCCTTTTACGTTTTTTTTTGCGATTATATTACCGTTATTAGTTTTCTTCACTGTCTATAAGATTTCCACATTAAAAAAAGGGAACGCAGAGGGAAAAAGTCCTAAGAAAGCATTTTCTGTAAAAATTCCAGGAACAAGTTTTAGAATTTTTGATGAGACGAAATTAAATCCTCAAAAAGGAAATGATTTTGTTTTGACATTATGGGTAAAGTTTAGAAAACTTCCTAAAGAAGATGGAAGAATAGTTTTGCTTACTAAATATGATGCAAGCACTGCTTATAAGCAAGGATATGCTGTGGCTATCGATAAAAAGTCTACAGGTTTTAGGGGAAGTGTCTTTTGGCAAGATATGAACAATAATGGTAGATGGTATACGTTTGATGAGATTCCCATTATAGTTGGTAATTGGTTCATGTTTACAATAAGCTTTACTTCAAACGAGCATTTGGCTTTTCATTATACATATTCAATTGGCGAGAAAGTTTTCACTAAGCTTATTGGAGCATATAAAATTAGTGCAATACCAGCAAGCGTAAGTTCCTTTAGGGTCGGATCTTTAGTTTCTCAAATTTTTGATGGAAAGATTGGTACAGTTTCTCTTATTAAAACTTCCAATGTCGAAGAAAATCTTAACGATATTATTAAAGAAAATTTTATGAATTCTCAACGTCCTTCAAAGAGATTTAAAAAGGAAGAAATTCTTTTGTGGGTCATCGCGGGGAGAGAAGATATAGGGCAATATAAATTTCCAGTAAAAAGAATTGGAAAAGCGACGAAAGAAGATCAAGAAAGTGATTTAGACGCTGATAAATAATATGGCTTAGTGAACATGGGATCGTAATAGGATTTTTATGCTTTTTATAATACTTGGCACAATATTTTCTTTTTTATCTCTAACGCCAAGTGGAATAATTGTTTATTTGGCATTTTTGTTGGAAAGTATTTTCCTTAAGATTTATAAAAAAGGCTTCTGCCAACTTCCTGTAATTTTTTTATTTACACCATTTGTTAGCTTTTTTGATATAACACTTTTACCTATTATGCTTGGTACGCTTCTTTGTATTGAAAAAGAAAGAGTAAAAGAGATAAAGATTTTTCCTTATTTTACCTTATTTTTATTATGCGCGTATTGTATTCAATTTTTTTATATTTTTGAGGACATTCCATTTTTATTTAAAAATTATGGCATAGAAGATCTATATTCTTTTTTTAATTATAACAATCTTTTTTATAGAAATTTATTTTATATCTTCCTTTATCATTTTTCATTTCTTGATTTTTTGATTCTTTCAAGAGATAGGGTGCTTTGCCAAAATTCATTAAAATTTTTAAAAGTAGGAGCGATATTTTGTATTGTGTTTTTTTTAATGCATTTATTTTTGCCAACAAAATTTTTCATGGGAATGAATTCGTATTGGGCTAGCTTAAATAGATATTCAGGTGGCTTTTCAGATCCAAACTCTGCAGGACTTTCTTTGTTTTTAATGATTCCTTTTTTAATTTACTATTCAAAAGTTGAAAGTCAAAAAAATAAAATTTGTACAATTATAATTTGCTTATTATTGTTGATTGTAGGTTTTTTTACAGGATCTAGAAGTTTCATATTGGGATTATCGCTAGTTTTTTTATTTTTGATTTTAAATGGAAAAAGAATTTTTATTGTAACGTTCTTGTCCTCTTTATTATTTTTTGTTGCAACGAATATATTCTTTTACATATATGGTATGGAGTCTCTTAATTTTTTACCAAGCACTCTTTTGAGAGTTTTTAAAGGCCTATATATTGGAGAACTTCAAAATACATTTGGATCAAGATTTTATTTTACAATAATTTCTTTTTATGTTTTTAAAGATAATATTTTTACGGGTGTTGGATTTAATAATTTTTATTCATATTTTCCATATTTTTCAAACTTATTAGGATTTAATACAGGAAGTTGGCAAGATAGTACATGTAATTTTTATCTTGGCGTCTTGGCAGAAGGCGGAATTATAGCTTTACTATTTTTAGTGCTTTCTTTTGGAGGAATTAGGGTTAAAAAAGAAAAAAACAGGCTTATGTTTCTTACATTTTTAAGTTTTCTAGTAATTTTATGTTTTGTAAGCTTTTTATCTATAGAATTTATAATTCTTTCTGCATTATTGTTTGCACTTCTTTTTGATTTTAAAATAAAAAAAGCTTCTTTTGGCTTTTATGCTTTTCTCGTAGCATCACTTTGTTTTTATAATATTTTGTTCTTTTATAAAAATTTATCCTTTTATGGGCTTTATAATTTAGAAAATGAGAATGGAAAAATTGCAGTTTGGACATTTAAAAAATCATCGTTTCCACTAAAATGTTTGGATAATAAGGCTACTTTGAATTTTAGCGTTCCAAGATTAAATATAAATGATTATCCAATTAGTCTTTCGTATGCTACAAACTTTGGACAGTCTAGAAATATGGAAATATCTGATGGCAAAATGCAGGAAATCATTTTAAATTGCAATAATAAAGATGTCGTTAATGTTTCTATGGATGTTAATAATCTTTGGCTTCCACGAGAGTTAGATGATAAAAGATTTTTGGGAGTAAGAGTATATCTTGAAAATATTTTAGATATGCCATTAAAAGGGAATCACAAATGATTTTAAAAGATTATGATTCTAAATTTTTAAATGATATAAGAGAAAAAGATAAGAATGATAATCCAAGCGATTTTTCTCCTTATAAATTTGAAATGGGCAAATATGTCGTTATGCTTCCAAGATATTTTGGATTTTGTTTTGGTGTGAGAAATGCCCTAAACATAGCTTCAAATGCAATTTTAAAAAATCAAGATAAAAGAAAATATATTTTAAGCGAGATAATACATAATCAAAATGTAAATGATGATTTGATTGCAAGTGGAGTTACATTTATTTTTGATAAAAATGGAAAACAAAAAATTTCTTACGATGAAATAAATGAAAATGATGTTTGTATAATTCCTGCTTTTGGAACGACACAGAAAATCTATGAAATACTAAATAGAAAAATAAAAAAAGAAAATATCTGTGATACTTGTTGCCCCTTTGTTAAAAAAGTTTGGGAATCGTCAAAAAAAATAGGAAAAGAAAATGCTACAATTTTAATACATGGGAAGTTTAATCATGAAGAAACAAAAGCTACGTTTTCTTTGGCAGAAAAAGAGGGGGCAGTAATTGTTATAAAGGATTTAGAAGAGGCTATATTTTTAGGAGAGTGTATAAAGGGGACAATATCTAAAGAAAAGTTTTATGAAAAATTTAAAAATGTTATATCTTTAAATTTTAATTTTGAAAAGGATTTAAAACGAATCGGTATTGTGAATCAAACTACGATGTTAGCCGAAGATACATTGGCGATTTCAAGAACGATTAAAGAGGCGTTGTCTTCAATAAAAGATGGGAGTTTCTTGGATTTTGGTGCAACTCTTTGCTATGCAACATCAAGAAACCAAAAATCTGTTTATACTTTAATGAAAGAAAAACTTGATGCGGTGTTTGTAATAGGAGGTTTTAATTCATCTAACACTGCAAATTTATATAAGATAGCGAAATGTTTTTGCGATAAGACATATTTCGTAAAAGATGAAAAAAGTGTTGTTTCTAAAAATGAGCTTTTATCTTTTGATTTAGAAAAAAAAGAAGAAATTTTAATAAAAGATTATTTATTAAATATTTCTAAAATAGGAATTATAGCAGGTGCTAGCTGTCCAGATTCTTTAATAGAGCGATTTTTAAAAACTGCCTTTTTATGAGTTAATTAAAAAAATATAATAAATTTTATTGTGTTATTTTTGATACACATTATTTAAAAAAT
Source organism: uncultured Bdellovibrionales bacterium (assembly GCA_964534945.1). Lineage (GTDB taxonomy): Bacteria > Bdellovibrionota_C > UBA2361 > UBA2361 > CAKMMH01 > CAZHFA01. The sequence continues at coordinate 37,664 of CAZHSB010000006.1, forward strand.
CTTCTTCATCTTTTAAAAATTTTATTTTTGAATATATTTTTAATAACTCTTTATCTTCTGGATTTATATATCCCCAACCAGCAAGGCAAAGAGAAAGCCATGATGAGGGGTTAAGCTTGTTATCTATTTTTATTAAATTATCTAATGCATCGTCTATGAAAGTACATTCTTGATTTTCTTTTTTGTAAATTTTAAGAATTTTTTCTGATTTTGATCCATCTTCATCTGATGAAAAAATAAAATTATCATCTAGTTTTTTGCCAAAATGAGTTAATAAAAGTTTTATTGAACTTTTATCTTTATTGCTAACAATATAAAAATTTTTATCTTTTAAAAAATGCCAAATTTTGGGATAAGGATTGTTTAGTGATAACCAATCATCTTGATTATTTGTCATAAATGAGTATCTATTTTTAAAGAAGGTATCTTCTAAGTTTTTAGAAGATTCATTTTCTTTGTTATATCTATTTAAAAAAATTTCTTTTGAAATTAAATGGGGAGCTTTTTCATCTTCAAATTCTTCTAAACAAAGTTTCGCACAAATCATCATTCCAAGCCCATTTACTGGCCTTGGCCTATTTATCTTGAAATATTCTAAATATCCCTTTGGTACAGAGGTTGGATTCATTTGTATGTTTTTTAAAGAGCAGTATGTTAAAACCCCGAGCTCATCAACTGTATTAAATAAAACACCATCAAAATCAAAAATATAAATCATAAAAAATTTTCTCCTCTTGAATGCTTAGTTATAGCTTGTTATCCTAGCATAGAATATTACATAAAAATGTTATAAATTTATAAAAGGTTTATCTAAATAAATGAAGTGCTCAGTCTTATCAAGTGGTAGTAAAGCTAACTCAACATATATAGAAACAAACGATGCTCGTATCTTAATAGATTGTGGGCTTTCATGCAAACGATGTGAGTATGCGTTAAAGGAAATTGGTGTTGACGCAGATAGTATAGATATCATATTAGTGACGCACCCTCATAGTGATCATATAAAAGGAGTTAGCGCTTTTAGTAATAAGCATCATGTTCCTGTTTGGAGTACAGAAGGGACTTTAAATAAGATAGTAGATCCGTATGAGCCAGTGCTTTTAAATCAAAATTCTTCTTATCAATTTAAAACGACAAAAATTGAGACAGAACAAACATGCCATGATTCTTTATCATCGTTATCTTATAAAGTTTCTCAAGAAAATTATTCAATTGGTTATTTAACAGATACTGGTTGTGTCACAAAGGGAATGGAAAAATTTTTTAAAGGAGTAAATTCTATAATTTTAGAGTTTAATCATGATCCTATAATGCTTCAAACTTGTAATTATGCTTGGGCATTAAAAGAAAGGATAGCTTCAAATTACGGGCACCTTTCTAACATTCAAGCAGGTGATCTGTTAAAAAAAATATATCACCCTGAGCTAAAAATGGTTTTTTTGGCTCATATTAGTGAAAATTCAAATACACCAGATTATGCCTTAAAAGAAGCAAAGCGTGCGCTTGCAGATCTAGGGGACTGCCTTTTTAAGGTAACAGGCTACGTACCGACCCAGCTTTATGATTTATCAAAAGATTTAGATGGGTTAGAAAAATATAAAGTGGCTGTCTAATTTGCAAATTATGATGTAATATGCTAACTTAACAAGGTTTTGTAGAAAGTATTTCTGCAAATTTTACGTATTTTAAAAAATTTTACACACTCAAGCATTATAACTTAGTGTTTTTCATTTTGATTAATGATCTTGTTTGATTGCTTGAGGAGGATTAACTAAGTTTAGGAGATAATATGACAGAAGAATTAAATAATGTAGAGGAAACTACTTCTACAAATAATAGTGAAGTAGCAGAAGAGGCAGTAGTTGAAATAAAATCGTTATTAAAAGCTGGGGCACATTATGGGCATCAAACAGTTCGTTGGAATCCAAAAATGCTTCCATATATTTATGGTCAAAGAAATAATATTCATATTATAAATCTTGATATCACCATGAGAAAATGGTTAGAAGCAAGAAAATTTATTGTTGATAAAGTTTCTCAAGGTGCAACGATTCTTTTTGTTGGGACAAAGCAACAAGCAAGAGATGTTATAAGAGATGCTGCAACAAAGTGTGAATCTTTTTATATCAATAATCGTTGGCTAGGTGGAACTCTTACGAATTTTTCTACGATTAAACGTTCAGTAGAAAAGATGAATAAGCTAAGAAAACTTTTAGTAGATGCCGAAAATGAAGCAACAGGAGTCAAGTTAAATAAAAAAGAAAAATTGGGTATTTCGAAAACATTAGAAAAGTTGTCGGTTAATTTGGACGGAATTTGTAATATGAAAAGAACGCCCGATTTAATTTTTGTTGTTGACATTACAAAAGAGGATATTGCTGTAAAAGAGGCTAAGATCTTGAATGTGCCTGTAATTGCATTAGTTGATACAAACTGTGATCCTGATGAAATTGATTATGTTATTCCATCAAATGATGATGCATTAAGGACAATTTCTCTTTTCTGCAACGCAATAGCAGATGCAGTGATCGATGGGAAAAAAGCTTTCGCAGCAAAATTTAGTAAAGTTGATAAAGCACAATAAAAAATTAATTTGTAATAGTGGTAAAAGTTAAGTAACAAAAAGTCAAAAACGATGCTTTTTTTAAGCACCGTTTTTATTAATTATAAAAATGGAGATTTTAAAATGGCAGAAATAACAGCTAGTGTAGTAAAAGATTTAAGAGAAAAAACTGGTGCAGGAATGATGGATTGCAAAAAAGCATTGGTAGAAGCTAATGGTGATGAAGAAAAGGCAATTGAGTTACTAAGGAAAAAGGGATTAAAAAATGTAGATAAGAGGGCTGGCAAGGTTGCAGCTGAGGGAACAATTGGAACGTATGTCCACCAAGGAGCACAAATTGTTGCAATAGTTGAGTTAAATTGTGAGACAGATTTTGTTGCAAGAGGAGATGATTTTAAAAATTTAGCAAGGGATATTGCAATGCATGTAGCTGCTATGAATCCTTCATATGTAAATGTGGAAGATGTACCAGAAAATGTCATAAATAAGGAAAAAGAAATATTGATTGAGCAGTTAAATGATAAGCAAAAAGAAAAGGCTGATATGATTATTCCAGGAAAGCTTGAGAAGTTTTATTCTGAGAATGTTTTATTAAAGCAAGCTTTTGTAAAAGCTGAAGAAAAAACAGTTGCTACTTTGATTCAAGATTTAAGTGCTAAAATTGGAGAGAAAATAGTTGTTAGAAGATTTGTTCGCTTTCAAGTAGGCGAAGGAATCGAAAAGAAAAAAGAAGATTTCGCAGCTGAAGTTGCTGCTCAGTGTGGTAATTAATAATTGCTTTAAGTAACTTTTAAATTTTTTAGGGCGACGATGTCTAGCATAAAATATAAAAGAATCTTGTTAAAGTTAAGTGGCGAAGTTCTCGCGGGGGATAAGGGGTTTGGACATGATGTAAAAGTGTTCGAATATATTCTTGAAGAGGTGAAAAAGGCAAAAGCCTTAGGGGCTCAGATTGGACTTGTCATCGGTTCTGGAAATATTTATAGAGGAAGACAAGCAAAAGAGCTAGGAATTGAAGAGGTTTCTGCGCATTATATGGGAATGCTTTCAACGGCTATAAATGCGTTGGCATTGGAAGCGTTCTTTAACAATCATGGTGTAGAGTCAAAAGCTTTATCAATGCTTTGTCTTGATAATTTAATAGAAAAATTTGTTAGGAAAAATGCAATTAATTATTTAGAAAGTGGGAAACTCCTAATTTTTGCTTGTGGAACGGGAAGTCCTTATTTTACGACGGATACGGGAGCTAGTTTAAAAGCTGTAGAGATAAGTGCTGAGATTTTGATTAAAGGCACTAGTGTTGATGGGGTTTTTGATAAAGATCCTAAAAGATATAATGATGCAAAGTTTTTCGAAAAGATATCATACGCAGATGTTTTATCGAAAGATTTGAAAGTGATTGATGCCACAGCAATTGCAATGTGTAAAGACAATAAAATGCCTCTTATAATTTATAATATGAATGAAAAAGATGCGTTAAAGAAGATTTTACTTGGAGAGAAAGTAGGAACTTTAGTGGAGCCGTAAATAATTTTTTATACAAGATAAATTAAAATATAAAGGAAATTTTATGACTGGACAAATAGATAATTTTAAGCAAAATTGTGAAAAAACTTTAGAACACTTTAAGACAGAGCTTGGCAAGATTCGTGGAGCTAGAGCTTCTGGAGGCATGATCGAAAATATTCCTGTTGATTATTATGGATCGATGGTTCCTCTTATTCAAATGGGATTAATAAATACTCCAGAGCCAAGATTAATAACGGTACAAGTTTATGATACGACGGCAATTGAAAGTGTAGAAAAAGCAATAAGACAAGCAGATTTAAATTTAAATCCGTCAAGAGAAGGTAATTTAATAAGATTAAATGTTCCTGCCTTAACGGAAGATAGAAGAAAAGACCTTATAAAAAAGCTTAGCAAATTAGGTGAAGATGAAAAGGTTGTTATAAGGAATCATAGAAAAGATGCGATTGATTCCTTAAAGAAGATGGAAAAAGATAAAGAGATGACAGAAGATGAATTAAGAAAAGGTCAAACGGAGATTCAAGGTATTACTGATAAATACATCGTAAAAATTGATGAAATGTTCAAGCAAAAAGAAGCTGAAATATTAGAGATATGATTTTAAAGTAAGGTTTCCTTAAGATGTCCGAAAGTATTCCCCCCAAACATATAGCAATTATCATGGACGGCAATGGTCGTTGGGCGCAGAAGCGTTTTTTGCCAAGAGCTGAGGGGCATAGACAAGGTGCAAAATCATTAAAAAAAGTTGTAATAGCGTCAAGGGAGCTAGGAATTCGATATCTTACAGTGTATGCGTTTTCTACAGAAAATTGGAAAAGACCTCAAGATGAAGTTTCTACATTAATGAAGCTCTTTATTTCTTCATTAGAAAAAGAAACATTAGAACTAAAGAAAAATAATGTAAGATTACGTGCAATGGGAGCGTTAGATATGCTTCCAGATGAGGTTAGGAAAAAATTAAACGAATCGATAGAAATTACTAAAGATTGTGATTCATTAGATTTAATCATTGCGGTATCCTATGGTGGCAGGCGTGAAATTTGTGATGCGACAAAAAAAATTTTAAAAGATTTTGAAGATAAAAAGATAACTGTTTCTGATATTGATGAAAAATTATTTAAAAATTATTTATATCTTCCAGATGTCCCTGATCCTGATTTTATGATTCGTACATCAGGAGAACTTAGAATTTCTAATTTTCTTTTGTGGCAACTTGCTTACTCTGAATTTATTATTAGTGATAAATTTTGGCCTGAGTTTGATAAAGAAGAATTAGAAAAATGTATAATGGATTTTAGAAAAAGGTCTCGTCGCTTTGGTTGTACGGGGGAGCAGATCTCATAATTTAACGTAATATATTTTATAGTTTTGACTTATGAAAGAATTAGTAAAAAGAATTATTACCGCTGTGATTTTGTTTTTCTTTGTGATCGCTATTTTATTAATTGAAAATGCAAAATTAACAACAGTTTTAATAATGTGTGTGACTACGCTTTGCTTTTTTGAATTTGTTAAAATGTTGAAGTTAGGGAAAAAAGCAGAAGGTGTGTTGCTATTTTTTGCATTATGTATTTGTCCTGCGATATTTGCTTTTTTAAAAGTATCATTACAAACTTTTTTTGTTTTAAATACGATGTTGGTCCTAACGATTGGATTTTTCTTTAATAGAAATGATATAGAAAAAGTTAAAGAAAAAACTTTTTTGTATTTATTATACTTTATTTTAATTGGCATTGGCGGATATAGTTTAATGATTATGGCGAACATGAAAGAGCATTCCAATATCCTTATTTGGCTTCTTATGGTAGTTTCTATCAATGATGTTTTTGCTTTCGCAGGGGGAAAATCAATAGGTGGTGAAAAATTTAATGTTGCAATTTCACCGAATAAAACCATTAGTGGGTCAGTTTGTGGAATATTAAGTGCGATAGTAATTTCTATCTGTTTAAAATATGGATTAGACTTAAATGTTAAATCTGGATTTGTTTGGGTCACTGTTATAACTGTTTGGGCAGCACAAATGGGAGATTTAATTGAGTCATTAATTAAAAGGGCAGTTGGAGTAAAGGATAGTTCGAATTTATTACCTGGCCATGGCGGAGTATTAGATAGGGTTGATGCAATATTTGGTGCGGCTCCTTTTGCATTGATATACTTTTTTTAAAAGGGAAAATAGAGAATGTCTCTAATAATTGCGATAGTTGTTTTAGGGTGTTTAGTTGTTGTTCATGAGTTTGGACATTTTATATTTGCAAAAATGTTTGGCGTGGGTGTTTTAGAATTTTCTGTTGGTTTTGGAAAACAATTATGGAAGAAAAAGTTAGGAGAAACTTGGTATTCATTAAGGGCTATACCATTAGGTGGTTTTGTTAGTATGTCGGGAGAGGATCCATATATTGTTTATGAAGACGAAACTAAAAAAGACAAAGATGAAAGTGAAGAAAAAGAAGTAACTGAAGATGATAGAAAAGCAAAAGATCCATATCCTGCTTTTTTTGATGAAGACTCAAAAGCGTTATCAAAAGACAAATCAAAATGGTTTTTGGCGAAGCCTGTTTGGAAAAAATTTTTAATAGTTTTAGCAGGTCCTCTTTTTAATATATTATTTGCATTTTTATTGGGGGCGATTGTTGTATTTTTTTGGGGTGCGCAACAGCCTGTTAATGAGCCAATAATAGGATCTATAATTCCAGATTATCCTGCAGAAAAATCAGGATTAAAGGAGGGAGATAGAGTTTTAAGAGTAAATGGAAAACCTGTTAATTCATGGACTTTATTGTCAAAGTCTATAGGTGATGCGGTTGATGGAAAAGTTTCGCTTGATGTGAAGAGAAAAGAAAAAAATGAAGAGAAAGAGCTTACTATCAATATAGTAGCGATGGAAGATACGGCAGAATTTAAGGCGATGTCTGGCGGGAGTGAGGAAAGCGGTAAGTTTAAAGAAAGATTAAAGATTGGAATTATGCCGACATTTGAATATTTAAGCGTTTCTCTTAAGGAGGCGCCACTATATTCTGCTTCTAAGTTAGTTGGTATCACAGTGTTAACCTATAGGGGATTTAAGGGGATTTTTGAGGGATTAATTTCAACGAAGCATCTTGGTGGGCCGATAGAGATTATAAAAACAACAGCTCGTGAGTCTAAAAAAGGAATGGATAGTTTATTAGATTTAGTTGTCTTTATCAGTATGACTCTTGCAATAATGAATCTCTTACCGATTCCTGTTTTAGATGGTGGACATTTGTTATTCTTTTCGATTGAATTTCTTATTAGGAGGCCTGTGCCTTTAAAGATTCAAATGGCGGCAACACAGTTTGGAATATTCTTATTATTTTTTCTTATGATATTTGCTACGGGAAATGATATTTTAAGGTTTTTTGAGTAAGAAATGGAAGATTCAAGAAATATAGTTTTATCGATTGATACGGCAAGTTTCATTTTAAATGCGTCTTTGTATGTTGATGGTCAATTTTATTCAAAACAGGTTGAAACAGAAAATAGCAACAATGAGGAGTTGTCGAATTTAATCGATATGCTTCTAAAAGAAGCTGGAATCAAAATCAAAGATGTATCTAAGATTATTATAAATCAAGGTCCGGGATCTTTTACTGGGCTTAGAATTGGCTATGCGTATATTATAGGAATTTCTTCTTCGTTAAATATCCCCATTGTACAGATTAGTTTATTAAAGGCGATTTCGTATTCTTATAAAGACAAGTCTCAGCTTGTTTGTTTATTTGCAAAGAAAGACATGTTTTTTATTTATGATTCAAGTGAAGACAAGTTACTTTTTGAATCAAAGGAGTTTATAAAAAACTATTTAGCAACAACGACTAGTGGAAAAGTTTATTTATTTAAAAAAGATGTTGATGATTTTGATTTTCAGTATACTCCTGTAAAAATCATACCCTCTAAAGTTTTACTAGAATATCAATTAGCCCTAAGTATTCCTCAAACGTCTCTTTTAGAATTAGAGCCAAACTACATACAAAAAATCAGCGCCGTAAAGAAAGATTTAAGATAATTGCCTGCTTGTTTATTATTTAAAAATTGTTTTTAAAGGTTTGCAGGGTTAATTTGCGACAAAATCGGATATAAATATCCAAAAAAGTCTAATGTCTAATAATTTTAAATTATGTTAAATTATTT
>CAZHSB010000007.1:0-43134 GCA_964534945.1 uncultured Bdellovibrionales bacterium
ATGATTTAAAAATTACAGAATGGCAAACTTTTTTAGATTATGTAAGCCTTACATCTGATGAAAAACAGTGTGACGAAAATTATGACAAAAAAAGAGTTCTTAGTATTGGCCATACTTTTGAACGATATGATGAAGCAATAAAAAATGGAAATTATTTTGATTCGTTAAAATGTAATATAGAAAAATTGTTATAGAGTTGCTATAATATCACAAATTTTCGTTTGATATCTCGATTCGGTATCTTGAGTCGATTAAATTAAAATTAAAGGTCTTTTTATAAAATGGATTTCATTAAAGCTATATTACTTGGAATTATAGAGGGATTAACAGAATTTATTCCCGTCTCAAGCACGGGGCATCTTATTGTCTTGGGAAAATATTTAGAATTTAATAATGCGTCAATTGATACGTTTAATGTCTTTATTCAACTAGGCGCTATTTTAGCAGTCGTTGTTTTATATTTTAAAAAATTTTTATCATTATTAGATTTTAATGATAAGGAAAATGGTTTTTCTGGAAAAAATGGAATATTAAAAATAACATTTGCTTCTTTGCCTATTCTCATAATAGGTTTTTTTTTATATAGGCTGATAAAAGGATATTTATTTGGAAATACAAGTGTTGTAGCTGTTGCGTTGATAGTTGGAGGGATAATAATGATTTTTGTTGAAAACAAAAAAGTTTCTACAAAAATTTTAGATATAAAAGATTTAAGTTTTAAAGATTGTTTTATCATTGGGCTTTGCCAATGTTTCTCATTGTGTCCAGGATTCTCTCGTTCTGCAAGTACAATTATTGGAGGAATGCTATTAGGTGCAAAAAGGGAAATTGCAGCAGAATTTTCATTTATTGTAGCAGTTCCTGTTATCTCAGCTGCTGTCTTTTATGATTTATTGAAAAATATATCAAAATTGTCGCACTACGATATCATGTTGTTTTTAATGGGTTTTTTTGTTTCGTTTATTGTTTCCATTTTTGCGATGAAGTTTTTTTTGCAAATTTTAAAGAAATTTTCTTTAAAAATATTTGGATATTATAGAATCCTATTAGGAATCTTAATACTTTCGGTATTATTGCATTAATGTTTTTTTTGCAAAATTACGATTAATAATGAAGCGGTTTGATGAGATACTGCATCGAACCTTTAGAGAATTTTGACATATAGGATTATGATGGCGTACTCAAAAATTATCTTTTTTATCGTTAGTATTTTGATAACAGCAATTAACAGTAGTGCAGTTGAATTAATAGGACTTAGCACCTTTCCTATAAAATCCGATAATTTCGATGAGGAGGATTGCAAGCAAGTGATAAAAATGGCAAGAGTGGCAGACAATCCTGCGATAGCTATTTTGTTTAATACGTTTGGCTCTGACCCCGCTTGCTTAGAAAAGTTTTGGAATGTTACGGAGAAACGAGGTAAACGACATGTAACGGAGATCCATTTTTCTAATGAGGCTGGAAGACGAACAGGAAATGTTGATAATAAAGATTTTTTAAGAAATTTAGATGTAAAGCAATATAATAAGGTATTAAGAGAGATGCCCGACTGGTTACAAAGAAGGATAGAAAGGCGAGTAAAAACCATTAATCGTTTAATTCGCAATCAGCAAGATAAAGGTTATTTTATTTTATCAACAGGTCTTGAAGATAATTATCCAAAACAGGCTTGGTATAATTTGTACAATGAAATTAAAAAACATTGGAGATATGCCATAGCGAGAAGTAATGTAAACCATGATACTTGGGTGGCTCCTGATGATGTTTGGGATGAACGTCATGCATATTTTTCAGAACCGAAAAAAGCAAATCGTTGCATTATGAATGGAGATGGACAAGACATAGATTTTCTTGGTGAATCAGGACAAAAAACTAGTGGATATGTGCCTGCTACATACAAGCAAGTTAAAAAATGGCTGAATAAAGGAGTTGAAAATAATTGTATAATGTTTTTGTGGACTGCAAAATGGCAGGGAATTTTAAAAAACAAATCTATATCAAAACCATTAGATAGAGAATTTTACTACCACAGTAAAGATGTCCCGATTGTTAGGTATTTAGTTCAAGGAAAAAGTCTTAACAAAAGCATACGGAAGAAATCACTTTCTACGGAAGAAATCTTAGTATACTAATTTTAAAACTTTACTTGTTTGTTTTACGTATCAAAAAATATCTTTAAAAATAAATCAACTTGTATATACTCTAGGTATTGATCTTTAATAAATTAATATTAAAAAAATGAGGATATAAAATGCTTGATATAAATAAAATAAGACAAAATCCAGATGAAATAAAGAAAGGACTACTAAAGAAAATTGATTCAATTGATTTTACAGAATTATTAGAATGGGATAAAGAAAATCGTGCTTCCATTGCTGAGGTTGAAGCTTTAAAAGCAAAAAGAAATAAAGTAAGCAGTGAAATTCCTAATCTTAAAAAAGCAGGGCAGGATGTTGCACCTTTGATGGAGGAAATGCGTGCAATTGGTGATGAAATAAAAACATTAGATGAAAAAATAGAAGGATTACAAACAAAAATAAAAGAGTTTTTAGAAGTGCTTCCTAATCCTGCAGATGATGATGTCATAGATGGAGATAAAGAACAAAATCAGGTTATACGATCATTTGGTAAAAAAACTGAATTTAATTTTAAACCAAAAGATCATGTTGATCTTGCAACATCATTAAAGCTTATCGATTATAAAAGAGGTGTTAAGATTTCAGGAAATGGGTTTTGGGTATACACGGGAAAAGGCGCTCTTTTAGAGTGGGCACTTCTTAATTATTTTGTAAAGACGCATGTTAAAGATGGTTATGAATTTATTTTGCCACCACATATTTTGTCATATCAATCAGGATATACTGCAGGTCAATTCCCTAAATTTAAAGAAGATGTTTTTAGAATAATAGGAGATAAAGAACAATTTTTACTTCCTACAGCAGAAACCCCCCTTGCTAATTTCTATAGAGATGAGGTTTTGCTAGAAGAAGAACTTCCTAAAAAGTTTTTTGGATATTCTCCTTGCTACAGAAGTGAAGCTGGAAGTTACAGAGCTTCCGAAAGGGGAATGATTCGAGGACATCAATTTAATAAAATAGAAATGTTTGTTTATTGTGCGCCTGAAGATTCTGATAAAATGCTAGAAGAGCTTGTTGGAAAGGCTGAAAAATTAGTTGAAGGATTAGGATTGACTTTTCAAACTTCAAAACTTGCAAGTAGAGATTGTAGTTCTGCGATGGCAAAAACAATTGATATAGAAGTTTGGATTCCAAGTATGAATGAATTTAAAGAAGTAAGCTCTGCTTCAAAGTGTAGGGAATATCAAGCAATCCGCGGAAATATGAGATATAAATCAAAAGAAACAGGTAAAAATGCTTATCTTAATACACTAAATGCTTCAGGACTTGCAACAAGTAGGGTAATTCCTGCTATTTTAGAGCAGTTTCAGCAAGAAGATGGTTCAGTCATCGTTCCAGAAGTTTTAAGGGAATGGGTAGGGACAGATCGTCTTTTTTAATCCGAGATTGATTTTTTATCGCTAAAAATGAATAATTTTTGGTGATGACCTTGCACTTTGTATAAAATTTTGTTAGATTACGATGCTGTTATTATATCGTGGAGAATATGCTCGAAGTCTATTTATAGGTTTTGAAGTTTGTAACGATTTATTTAAAAGACGAAATTATTATGGTTAATATCTTTGCAAAAACAATTGATTTCTTGTCTGGAAGTTATGAGGAGTTAAAGAAGGTTAGTACGCCTACATGGAGTGATACAAAACGTTCGACTTTTATGGCAATTGTGATTGTAATTTTATTGGCAGTTATAATCTTTTTGATTGATTTAATTTTTAGTAATTTAAGTAGTCTATTTATTCCAAGTGGTATCAATTAATTTTTTGTAGATCTGTAAAAACAGTCGCTAAAAAAGAGTAATAAGGAATAGTAAAAATTTAATAATAACTTTTTTGTTGAGTATGCATAATGAATGATAGTAAAGATACTACAAATGAGAATGTGATCGTCGCTGATGGCGTTGCTGTAAATAGCGATGTTGAGAAGAAAGTATGTAAATGCTGTGGTACAAACCCATGCACATGCGATCCGTGTACGTGTGATCCAGCCGAATGTGAAGTATGCGCAAAAGAAAAAGAAGATGACTCGTTAAATTTTGGGGAAAAGAAACTTAACGACAAAGAACTTAAGAAGCAGGAAAGAAAAGAAAAGAGAGAAAAAAAGTTTAAGAAAAAAGAAGAAACTGCTAATCAGATAATCGATTTAAGATGGTATGTTGTTCATACTTATTCTGGTTTTGAGCAAAAGGCAAAGGAATCTTTGCAAGAAAGATTTAAGTTAAAAGGGTTAGAAGATTATTTAGGGGAAATACGAATTCCGCAAGAAACGGTGACGGAAGTTGTTAAAGGGCAAAAGAAAAAATCAGTTAAAAAGTTTTTCCCTGGTTATATCTTGGTACAAATGCGTTTAAACCAAGATACGTGGCATCTTGTAAAAGATACGCCAAAAGTCTCGGGCTTTGTGGGTAATGTTTCAGATCCAGCACCTTTATTAGATGAAGATGTTGAACTAATCAAAACCCAGGTCGAGGAGGGCGGAGCGTCCTCTCGTTCAAAAGTTGATTTTGAACAAGGTGAGTCAGTCAAAGTTATTGATGGGCCTTTCACAGAATTTACAGGTACAATTGAAGAAGTTAAACCTGATAAAGGAAAGTTGAAAGTTTTAATCAGTATCTTCGGACGTGCAACCCCGGTAGAACTTGATTTTGTACAAGTGGAGAAATGTTAAAATGGCAAAAGAAATTAAAGCAAAAATAAAATTGCAAATCCCTGCGGGGAAAGCAAATCCTGCTCCTCCAATTGGCCCAGTTTTGGGTCAACAAGGAGTAAATATTCCTGAGTTTTGCAAACAATTCAATGCAAGAACTCAAAATAATCAAGGGGAGATAACTCCTGTTGTTCTTACTGTTTATAAAGACAGATCATTTTCTTTCGAATGTAAGACACCACCAGTTTCATACCTTCTAAAAAAGGCAGCATCTGTCCAAAAAGGTTCAGGTACACCAAATAGAGATAAGGTAGGGAGCGTTACTCAAGCGCAAGTAGAAGAGATCGCAAAACAAAAAATGTCAGATCTTAACTGCTTTGAACTTGCAGCTGCTAGCAATATAGTTGCAGGAACTGCTAGAAGTATGGGAATTACTGTAAAGCATAGTTAATTAATTTAAATTTTATGTAATTGGTGTTTATATGGCAAAAGGAAAAAGAATAAAAAAATTAAGAGAAAAAGTAGAGATCGGTAAATTCTATACTTTAGAAGATGCTTGTAAGCTTACTACAGAACTTGCTTCTGCAAAGTTTGATGAAACTGTAGAAGTTGCAGTATCACTTGGTATAGATACTAAAAAAGCTGATCAGAATGTTAGAGGTAGTATTTCTCTTCCTCATGGTTTAGGGAAAGAAATACGTGTTGCAGTATTTGCAAAAGCAGATAAGGCACAAGAGGCTTCAAATGCAGGCGCTGACATCGTTGGCTCAGATGACTTAGTTGAAAAAATCAAAGGTGGTTTTTTTGATTTTGATAAAGTTGTAGCAACGCCTGATATGATGATTCAAATAGGTAAGATAGGAAAGTTATTAGGACCAAAAGGTCTAATGCCATCTCCTAAAGATGGAACTGTAACAAATGATGTTGCAAATATGGTTGATTCTCTAAAGAAAGGTAGAGCTTCTTATAGAGCTGATAAGGCAGGAATCGTTCACTCGGCAGTTGGAAAAGTTTCTTTTGGAGCTGACAAATTGCAAGATAACATTAAGGCTTTAATCGATGCTCTTTATAAAGCAAAACCTTCAACGAGTAAGGGAGTATATTTAAAGTCTGCTTATGTATCTTTAACTATGGGACCTTCTGTTGCTTTAGATGTAGCAAATCTTAAGGCATCTTTATAAGATTGATTTTTAGATTTTTAAAAAGGAAATATTTTAAATGGATAAAGCAGATAAAATAAAAGAAGTGGAGTTTGTCACTCAATCCTTAAAAGATGCACAAGTAGCGATATGTGCAAATTATCATGGGTTGTCAGTTAGTGACATTACAGAATTGAAGGGAGCTCTAAGAAAGGTTGGAGCTCAATGTAGAGTTATTAAAAATACTCTTTCAAAGATATCAATAGATAAAGCATTAAAAGAAAACGGCAAGTTAGAAGAGGCAGATAAATTCTCGGGGAATTTTTTCGGTCCTAATATGATTATTTCTACATCTTCGGATCCTGTGTCAATGACTAAAGTTGTTGCCGACTTTGCAAAAGCTCATGAGGCTTTAGCAATAAAAGGAGCTTGGTTTGAGGATGCTTTTATTGATGTAGCTGGAGTTAAAACTCTAGCAAGTATGCCTAGCAAAGAAGAACTTTTTGCTAAGTTGCTTAATCTTCTTAATACACCTGCGACGCAATTGCTTCGTGTTATTAAGGCGTCAGGAGAACAAGTTGTTCGTATCGTTGACGCTCAACGAAAAAAACTTGCTGGAGAGTAAGAGAAGGAATTTAATTAGTGCTTATTTTTTAAAAAAATTTTATTATATTTTAGGAGTTAACAATGAGTGATGTAAATATGGAACAAGTAAAGGATTTTATCAAAAATATGTCTTTAATGGACGCTTCAAAGTTGGTTAAGGAACTAGAAGATGAGCTTGGAGTTAGCGCTGCTGCTCCAGTTGCTATGATGGGCGCTATGCCTGCTGGCGGAGCTGCTGCTCAAGAAGAAGAAAAGACAGAGTTTGATGTTATTTTAGACGCTGCTGGTAGTGATAGAATTAAACTTATTAAAGTTGTTCGTGAAATCACAGGACTTGGCTTAAAAGAAGCTAAGGATTTAGTTGATGCTGCACCAAAAACTTTGAAAGAAGGTGTTGCTAAGGCTGAAGCTGAAGATTTCAAGAAAAAGCTTGAAGAAGTTGGCGCTAAAGCTACAATTAAGTAATTTTTATTACTTTTTATAGAATCTAGAAAGTTACGAAGTTGATTTTGTAATTTTCTAGATTTTTGTGATGTAGTAAAAAGTTTACTCTATTGCTTTTTAAGATAATTTGTTATATTTTTTACTACTATCGTGATTATCCTAGATGTTTATCAATAAAAGTGGTGAAGTTGTCAATAGCAATAAAATGAGATTTTATCTTCATTTGGAAATTGTTTGAGAAGCCATTTGTATTATTGAATCTTAAAATTTAGGAAATATTTTTAAAAAATCTTTTTAAAAATATTTACGTGAATGTTTACTATTTTGTCGGTATAAGAATAAAGATATGGTATCAGAAATCAAAACTAATCTTCGTCTTCGTCGCAGTTACTCAAAAATACCAGAAATTGCACAAGTTCCAAATTTAATAGCAGTTCAGGTTGAATCTTATAAAACTTTTTTACAAGCAGATGTTGATCCTGATAAAAGGAATGATATCGGATTACAAAAAGTTTTTAATTCTGTATTCCCAATAAAAGATTATAATGACACAGCAAGTTTAGAGTTTGTATCTTATGTGTTAGGAAAACCTAAGTACGATGTAGAGGAATGTGAAGCAAGAGGAATGACATGGTCTGCGCCTCTTAGGGTTACGGTTCGCTTGGCATTATGGGATGTTAATAGTGAAACGGGAGAAAGAAAGTTATCTTCATTAAAAGAGGATGTCGTATATTTTGGCGAGCTTCCTTTAATGACAGAAAAAGGTACTTTTATGATAAATGGTACCGAAAGGGTTGTAGTAAGTCAGCTTCATAGGTCTCCTGGAGTGTTCTTTGCTAACGATGAAGGGAAGAGTCATGTTAGTGGAAAATTTTTATATTCTGCTAGAATAATCCCTTATCGTGGTTCTTGGCTTGATTTTGAATTTGATATAAAAGATGTTTGCCATGTAAGAATCGATAGAAGAAGAAAACTTAATGCTACTGTAATTTTGCGTGCACTAGGAATGTCTGCTGATGATATATTAAGTTATTATTACAAAACAGAATCGGTTCAATTCAAGAAAAATGGTATCGTTATAAAAGAGTTTAAGCCAGATCAATTAGAAGGGCAAAAATCTTTTGCTGAAATAAAGCAAGGACAAAAAGTTTTAGTAAGAAAAAGTGGAAAATTCAATAGGGCCATTATTCGTAGGTTAAAAGAAGCAGGAATAAAAGAAATCGAAATAGATCCAGATTTAGTTTATGGAATGGTTTCTGCAGATACAATTATTCAAGCGCAAGAAGATGTAATAAATCCAGATACAGGAGAGGTTATTGTTGAAGACAACGAGATTATCGTAGGTTGGAAAGATATAAAAGAGAAATTGGGGGCATTAGCTAACGAGCTTGATGAAACTGATTTTGCTGAAGTGTTAGATTGTTTTGAAGTTTTGGTTTGTGCAGGTGAGGAGTTTACACAAGATAAAATAAATTCTAAAGGTGATGTTGTTGAACAAGGATCTTTAAGTTATTTAAGAGAGTATGGAATCGATAAGATAGAAGTTCTTTATCTTGATGACAATCATATAGGAGAGTCTTTGTGGAGAACATTAATCACGGATAAAATGGAACCTGAGCGTGATGATCTTTATGCAAAACTTACAGGTCAACCTATTGTTGATAGTTTAGTTGAAATTTATAGAAAGCTTCGCCCAGGAGATCCTCCAAGACCTGAAACAGCAAGCGCTACTTTTAGAAATCTTTTCTTTAATTCTGACAGATATGATTTGTCTCAGATTGGTAGATATAAAATGAATCATAAGCTTTATATTTCTCAAGGCAAGGAAGCTCCACCAATTGAACAAGGTACTTTATCGGAGTCTGATATAAAAGAAACGATTGGTTATTTGTTAGAGCTTAAAAATTCAAATGATCCACTTCGTCATTCTGTTGATGATATTGATCACTTGGGGAATAGACGTGTACGTGCGGTTGGTGAGCTTGTAGAGAATCAATTTAGAATTGGGCTTGTGAGAATGGAGCGTGCTGTACGAGAAAGATTAGGTGTACAAGATTTGGCAACTCTTATTCCTCAAGATGTTGTTAATTATAAGCCTGTAGCTGCAGTACTAAAAGAATTTTTTGGTTCATCACAACTTTCTCAATTTATGGATCAAACAAATCCGCTTTCTGAAATTACTCATAAGAGACGTTTGTCTGCATTGGGTCCTGGAGGTTTAACTCGTGATAGAGCAGGATTTGAAGTTCGTGACGTTAACACAACTCACTACGGAAGAATTTGTCCTATTGAGACTCCAGAAGGTCAGAACATTGGACTTATCGCATCATTTGCTTCTTATGCAAGAGTTAATGATTATGGATTTTTGGAAAGTCCGTATAGGGTTGTGAATGATAATCATCAAGTAACTTCTGATGTCGTTTATTTGTCAGCGTTGGAAGAAGAAAGAGAAATTATCGCTCAAGCAAGTGCAAAACTTGATAAGAATAATAAATTCGTAGATGAGCAAGTTGCTTGTAGAGGCAACCAAGAATATATGGTTGCAAATAGAGATGAGATTACAAAAATTGATGTAAGTCCAAGGCAGATTGTATCAGTTGCAGCATCGCTAATTCCTTTCTTGGAAAATGATGATGCAAACAGAGCATTGATGGGATCTAACATGCAACGTCAAGCAGTTCCTTGTATGAGAAATATGGCACCGCTTATTGGTACAGGAATGGAGGGAACTGTTGCAAGAGATTCTAAGGCAACAATTGCAGCAAAGAGAGCTGGTGAAGTTATGTTTGTTGATGCTGATAGAATTGTTATCAAATCAGATAAAATACAAGCAGGTGTTGCAGATTCTGGTGTGGATATATATGACTTAGTAAAATATCGCCGTTCAAACCAAAATACTTGCATAAATCAACGACCAATAGTTAGGGTTGGAGAAAAAATAAAAGATGGTGAGATTATTGCAGATGGTCCTGCTACTGATATGGCAGAGCTTGGACTTGGTCAAAATATGTTAATTGGTTTTATGCCTTGGAGTGGGTATAATTACGAGGACGCTATTTTGATTAATGAAAATTGTGTTAAGAGAGATATCTTTACATCTATTCATGTTGAGGAATTTGAATGCACTGCAAGAGATACAAAGCTTGGGCGCGAAGAAATCACAAGAGATATTCCAAACGTTGGAGATGAGGCATTAAAGGATCTTGATGAAACAGGAATTATTCGTGTTGGTGCAGTTGTAGCGCCAGGGGATATTCTAGTTGGAAAGATTACTCCAAAAAGTGAAACTCAATTAAGTCCAGAAGAAAAACTTTTAAGAGCAATTTTTGGAGAAAAAGCAGGGGAAGTTAGAGATACAAGCTTAAAAGCATCTCCAGGAGTCGAGGGAACAATTATTTCGACTCAAGTTTTCTCAAGAAAGGGAACTGAAAAAGACGAAAGAATGCTTGCTATTGAGAAGCGCGAAATTGAGAGATTGCAAAAAGATCAAGCTGATGAAATTGCAATTGTAAAAGATACAGCAATAAAAGAAATTGCAGGACTTGTTAGTGGCAAGAAAGCTCAAGTTAGAGTTTCTGATAAGAAAAAAGAGATTATTGAAAAAGGAGACACATTCACCCTTGATAATATAAAGACAATACCTTTTGATTGTTTAAAAGATATTCAAGTCGACAATGATAAAGTTAATGAAAAATTAGCAAGCATCATAAAAGGAACAAGTGAGCTTATAGCAGGAAAAAAGAGTGAGCTTGATGATAAGATAAAGAAAGTAAAAGAAGGTGATGAGTTAGCTCCAGGAATTATCAAGATGGTTAAGGTGTATGTTGCCATTAAGAGAAAAATTCAAGTTGGAGACAAACTTGCAGGACGTCATGGAAATAAGGGTGTGCTTTCTAAGGTTGTACCTCAAGAAGATATGCCTTTTATGGAAGACGGAACTCCAATGGATATTGTTTTAAATCCATTAGGTGTGCCATCACGTATGAACATAGGACAACTTCTTGAAACTCATTTAGGTATGGCTTGTTATTCATTAGGAAGAAGATTAGGAGAGCTTCTAGAGAAAATAGAGGAACCTGTAAGTCATAGAGAACGAACGGATCTTGATGCGTCTCAGAAAAAAGAAGTTATAGACAAGATGCGTTATTATCTAAAGGGAGCATTTCTTAATAGGACGTCATTGGATTTTGATGAAATAAGTGATGATGATATTGTTAAGATTGCAGAGAGAGAGCAGACAGGAATTCATATAGCAACTCCAGTTTTTGATTCTGCAAAGGAATCTGAGATCGTTGATTTCTTGAAGTTTACAGGTGTTGATGAATCTGGAAAAGTAACATTATATGACGGAAAAACAGGGGAACCTTTCAAGGAAAAAGTTACTGTTGGTGTGATGTACATGTTAAAGCTCGACCATTTAGTTGATAATAAGATTCATGCAAGATCAATAGGGCCTTACTCTCTTGTTACTCAACAACCGCTTGGTGGTAAAGCTCAATTTGGTGGTCAAAGGCTTGGAGAAATGGAAGTTTGGGCAATGGAAGCTTACGGTGCTGCATATGCACTTCAAGAATTTTTAACTGTAAAATCTGATGATGTAACAGGGCGTACAAGAATGTATGAATCCATCGTAAGAGGCGAACATGTTCTTGAACCAGGACTTCCTGAATCATTTAATGTAATGATAAAAGAGCTTCAATCTCTTGCTTTAAATGTTCAATTATTAGAGGACAAAGATTCTGAAGAAGGAATCGATTTAAGCGAAGATGATGCAACTTCTAGCGCTGAAATTGGCGCCGATATTTTTAAAAGCCCAACAGCTTAAGAAATGAGTCCTGTAAAAAGGCATATTGGAAAGAAATTTTTGGTATGTCTTTTTATGGCGAGTTAGAGATATAAAAAAATTTTAATTTTTAATTATTTTATAAAAGAGACAGACAATGGCAATAGATGATCTTTTTAGTTTATTTGAAAAACCAAAAAATCCAGTAAGATTTAATGCATTAAAAATATCATTAGCAGATCCCGAGGCTATTAGAGGGTGGTCTTATGGTGAGGTAACAAAACCAGAGACAATCAACTATAGAACTTTAAAGCCTGAGAGAGATGGACTTTTTTGTGCTAAAATTTTTGGTCCAGTGAAAGATTATGAATGTATTTGTGGAAAGTATAAGCGTCTTCGTCATAGAGGTGTTGTTTGCGAAAAATGTGGTGTTGAGGTTATCCAATCTAAAGTAAGAAGAGAAAGAATGGGCCATATTGAGCTTGCTTGTCCCGTCGCTCATATTTGGTTCTTAAAAAGTTTACCATCAAGAATTGGTACAATTTTGGATATTACTTTACGAGACCTTGAAAGAGTTTTATATTTTGAGGCTTACATCGTTACAGATCCTGCAGATTCTCAATATGAAGTAGGAGAGCTACTAACGGAAAAAGAATATAGAGTAGCAAAAGCAGAGTTTGGTTCTGATTTTGAAGCAGGAATGGGGGCTGATACAATTCAAAAGATGCTTCAAGATTTGAATTTAGAAGATCTTCAAACTCAATTAAAGAAAGATTTTTCATCTACAAATTCTGATGCTAAAAAGAAAAAAATTACAAAAAGATTAAAAGTTGTAACAGCTTTTTTAAACGCAAATAATAGGCCAGAATGGATGATATTAAATGTTGTCCCTGTTATTCCACCAGATTTGCGTCCATTAGTTCCACTTGATGGAGGACGATTCGCAACAAGTGATCTAAATGATTTATACAGAAGAGTTATTAATAGAAATAATCGTTTGAAAAGATTGTTGGAATTAAATGCTCCAGATATTATTATTCATAATGAAAAAAGAATGCTTCAAGAATCTGTTGATGCACTTTTTGATAATGGAAGAAGAGGAAGAACAGTCACTGGACCTAATAAGAGACCATTAAAATCATTAAGTGATATGCTAAAGGGTAAGAATGGACGTTTCCGTCAAAACCTTTTAGGAAAACGTGTTGATTATTCTGGACGTTCTGTAATTGTTGCAGGGCCAGAATTAAGATTGTATCAATGCGGACTTCCAAAAAAGATGGCGTTAGAATTATTTAAACCGTTTATCTATAATAAGCTTGAAGAAAAGGGATATGTTACTACGATAAAATCTGCTAAGAAAATGGTAGAAAAGGAGCGTTCAGTAGTTTGGGATATTTTAGAAGATGTTATTAAGGAACATCCAGTATTATTAAACAGAGCGCCAACACTTCATAGACTTGGTATTCAAGCTTTCGAACCAAATTTGATTGAAGGAAAAGCAATTCAACTTCACCCACTTGTTTGTGCAGCATTTAATGCTGACTTTGATGGTGACCAAATGGCCGTTCATCTTCCATTATCAGTAGAAGCACAAGTTGAAGCTAGAGTTCTTATGATGTCAACAAATAATATTTTAAAGCCTGCCGATGGAAGACCTGTAATTGTTCCATCTCAAGATATGGTTTTAGGACTTTATTACATGACAAGAGAGCGTCCTTTTGCGAAAGGTGAAGGGAAAGCATTCTTTAATACAGACGAAGTATTGATGGCTTGGGATGCGAAAGAAATTGATTTGCAGGCTAAAATAAAGGTAAGA
Source organism: uncultured Bdellovibrionales bacterium (assembly GCA_964534945.1). Classification (GTDB taxonomy): domain Bacteria; phylum Bdellovibrionota_C; class UBA2361; order UBA2361; family CAKMMH01; genus CAZHFA01. The sequence goes on from CAZHSB010000007.1 coordinate 13,570, forward strand.
ATAGAAGACAGTTTGCAAGAAACAACAGTTGGACGAGCATTACTTTATCATTATTTACCAAAAGTATTGCCTTTTTCTAGTATTAATAAAGTTATGAAGAAAAAGCAAATTGGAAATTTAATTGATGAGGCATTCCGTCTTTCAGGAAATAAGGCAACAGTTCTTTTGGCAGATAAGCTAAAGGATGTTGGCTATAGATTTGCGACCCTTGCTGGAATTTCAATTGGTATTAAAGATATGATTATTCCTGATGCAAAGAAGACATTGCTTGCAGAAGCCGAGGGAAAAGTTGCTGCTGTTGAGGGGCAATATCAAGAAGGTTTAATCACTGCAGGTGAAAGATCAAATAAGGTTATTGATATTTGGTCTGAGGTCGGTGATAGAATTGGCGAAGAGTTGATGAATAATATTTCTACTGAACAATTTGTTAATCCAAAAACTGGTGAAAAGAAGACGGCAGATGCATTTAATTCAGTTTATATTATGGCTGACTCTGGAGCGAGAGGATCAAGTGCGCAGATTCGTCAGTTGGCTGGTATGAGAGGATTGATGGCAAAACCAGATGGCTCGATTATTGAGCAACCAATTAAAGCAAATTTGCGTGAAGGGCTAGATGTTCTTCAATACTTTGAATCAACACACGGTGCGAGAAAAGGTTTGGCCGATACTGCGTTAAAGACAGCAAACTCTGGTTATTTAACTCGTAAGTTGGTTGATGTTGCTCAAGATTGTATCGTTACTCAACATGATTGTGGCACAACAAATGGTGTTGAGATTTCTGCGCTTATAGAAGGTGGAGAGGAGATTGAGTCTTTAGCTAATCGTGTCCTTGGTAGAGTAACGGCAGAAGATATTATTGATCCAATAACAAATGAAGTGTTAATCCCTAGAAATACATTAATTGACGAAGCTAAATCTCAAATTTTGGCACATTCTGGAATTGATACAATAACGGTTCGATCAGTACTAACTTGCGAAACGGATCATGGTTGTTGTTCGTTATGCTATGGTAGAGATTTGGCGAGAGGACATTTAGTTAATATTGGAGAAGCTGTCGGGGTTATAGCGGCACAGTCTATTGGTGAACCAGGAACACAGTTAACAATGAGAACGTTCCACGTCGGAGGTACTGCGAGTGTTGGTAGAACTGAGCAGACATCATTGGAATCAAAATATGATGGTACTGTTAAAATTTTAGAACCAAAATTTGCAGAAAGAAAAGATGGTACATATGTTGTGATGAGTAGGAAAACGGAGCTTTTAATTATTGATGAACAAGATGGTCGTGAACGTGAAAGATATAAATTAGTTTATGGAACGCGTTTACGCGTTAAAGATGGTCAAAAGATTAAAGCTGGTACATTGCTTGCTGAATGGGATCCATTTAGTTTACCAATTCTTTCTGAGATATCTGGGCGTGTTGAATGGCAAGATATCAACGAACAAACTATGGAAGAACGTGCTGATGAAAGAACGGGTTTTGTAGAAAGGGAAATCATTCAAGCTAAAGATAGGGCAAAAGATTTGCGTCCTAGAATAGTTATCCATGGTGAAAATGGTGAAACAAAAGTTTATAGTTTGCCAGTGGCTATTCGTATTACAGTTGAGCATAATGCTGAAATTGAAGCAGGTGACGCAATTGCTAAAAGAGAAAGAGCTACGACAAAGACTAAAGATATCACGGGTGGTCTTCCAAGGGTTGTTGAGCTTTTCGAAGCAAGACGTCCAAAAGATCCTGCACAAGTTTCTGAAGTCGATGGTATCGTCGATTTTGGGGAAGATATTCGTGGAAAGAGAAGATTGATTGTTACACCAGAATATGGTGAATCAAAAGAATATTTAATTTCTAAGAATAAACATATTGCTGTTCAAAAAGGTGATTTTGTAAGAGCAGGAGAAGCTTTAACAGATGGTGCTATTGATCCGCATGATATTTTGAGTATTGAGGGAATTAGATCATTAGCAAATTATCTTGTAAATGAAGTTCAAGAAATTTATCGTTTGCAAGGTGTTAGAATTGATGATAAGCACGTTGAAGTTATCATCTCTCAAATGTTAAGAAGGGTAACTGTTGTAGATCCAGGAGATAGCAAATTACTTATTGGCGAATCTGTCGAAAAATGGAATATTATAAATTTAAATCAAGAGTTAATTGCTCAGAATTTAAAGCCTGCGACTTATGAACCATTATTACTTGGTATTACGAAGGCAGCACTTTCTACAGAATCATTTATCTCTGCGGCAAGCTTCCAAGAAACTACAAAAGTTTTGACAGATGCGGCAGTATCTGGGAAAGTAGATACATTAAGAGGCCTAAAGGAAAATGTGATTATGGGACGATTGATTCCTGCGGGATCTGGTGCTACTAAGTATGCTTTTGATGAGATAAAAGTAAAAGAAGAAGAGAAAACTCAAGAGGCAGATATTTTTATTGGCCAATCTTCAATTGAATCTTTAGCAGGACTTTTATAAGCTCGAAAACTTTAATTCTAGGTATAAAATTGAAGTTTTTAATAGAAAGGGGAAGGGATTTTTAAAATTCTTTCCCTTTTTGTTTATAAATAACCACTTGTATTTTTTAGAAAAAATTTTTAAATTAACAATAAACAAATTCCTTAAGTTTTAGGTGTAAAAGTTCCGAAAATATATATAGTTGTTGTTTTATTTTAATTTTTAGATGTAAAGATTTTTTATTGAGCCTATAAATGGTTGATACTTTACTGGAACCAAATAAAGATATTTTAAAAAAAATATATCATCATGTTGCCACAGATGTTGGTATTCAACGAGATAATAATCAAGACAATTTTGTAATCGTAAATGGAAAAAATTTTAAACTTTATGTTGTATGCGATGGTATGGGGGGAGTTGATGGTGGGGAAATTGCATCGAAACTTGTTGTCTCATATATAGAGGATTGTTTATCTGGAAAAGAAGTTAAAAATATAGATAAAATAGTTGAAGTTGTAATAGAAGCAAATAAAGTAGTTTTCAATTATGGAATGAAACATCAAGAAGTTAAGGGACTTGGCACAACCATTACGGCTATGTTTGTCACTCAAAGAGGCTCTTGGGTTTTAAATGTTGGGGATTCAAGAATTTACAAAATAGTTGATAGTTCAATAAATCAAATAACTGAAGATAATACTATAATTAATGAGCTTGTAAAATCTGGGGCAGTTACAAATGAAAATGTAAAAGAACATCCGATAACACATATGTTAACACGAACAGTTGGTCAAGGGAAAAATTTGGAAGTTGATACTAAGCGAATAGGATTTTTAAATGCAAATGAAAAATATCTTTTATGTTCCGATGGCCTTTATAATATGATTTCAAATGATGATATTTTATTATTTATTGAGCAATATTCTCCAGATAATGTTGTTAAAAAACTTATAGATAAAGCGAATCAAAATGGTGGTGTAGATAATATTACTGTGATGGTTATTGGTGTCAATGAAAAAATTATACAAGAAGAAGTCAAAGAAGATATAATGATTGAATCTAGGAAAATTTCTGAGGGCTTAAATATAGATGAATTACAAAGTCAGTTTAAGAAAGATAAAGAATTTATAGGTAAAGATGTTAATATTAAGAGCAATGAATCTAAAAAAATAAAGTTTACTACATATTTTTTAATCTTGTTTTCGTTATTAATTTTATTGTCTTTTAAAATATTTTCTGGAGAATCAAAGGAAGAAAAATTTTCTGTCATAGATAAAGATGAAGAGTTTGTGGAAGAAATTGGTAAGATAGAGGTAAAAGATGAAAGAAGAAATATAAAAATAAAGCTTTTTTCTAGAAAAGCTAATAGCAAAGATGATAGCTTATTACAAATATATGCAGAACAAGAGAGAGAGTCGTATAATAAATTATTAGAGATTATTGATTCCAATGAGCAGATAGATGACAAGGATTTGCAAAATGAGATAGAGAACGAAAATAATAATATTACCATTTTAGGTAGTGAAATAAACGAAATATTAGAAAATTTAAAAGCATTAGCAAAATATAATGGAGAAAATTTGATAAAAGTTGGTAGAGAATTATCAAGAGAGAGTCAAGGTGTAAAAGACGCAAATGATGATTTTATAAAATTTTCTTATGAACTTATAAATGAAAGCAATACATATTCTCAAGAAAAATATGAAGAAATAAAAGATAATAAATTAGATTTATTAGAAAAAGAAATTAAAGATTTTGTCAATGATAGGTCAAAAGAGTTGAATGAACAACTTTTTATAAAACAGCTAGAAAAAGAATTTAGAAAATCATTTCTTTCAATTTTAAATTTAAAACAAGAGTTAATAAATCTTCGTTCAGAGGGTAATCAAGAAAAGATTTTAAATTTTAGATCCAAAGTAGAAATGTTAAAACAACGAAACGACACAAAATAATGTAGAATTCTGAATGCATTATTTGTGAAGAGCAAAGATCGATAGATAAAACAATATAAAAAAAGAGAAGAAAATGCTTTTTTTTGGGGAAGACATATCTTTCTTTCTTCCTGATTTCCGTAGTTAGACACTTTTTTTATAAGTTATAGGATAAAAAAGGGGACACTCGCTTTTTGAAAAGTGGGTGTTTCAAAATTTATGCATGTCCCGAATTTTCCTTTTTTCAAACACCAGATGATCTTGATTTCTTCCTCACAAAGATGTTTCTTTGTGACAATTTATCCTAGGTGTTCCAAAATTTACTATTGAACGTATCTTCTTTTTATTTTTTCCCAAAATTTTTGTTGTCCTGAAAGGGCGAGCTTAAAAACTTTGCGTGCTAAATGCGCCTGCGTTGAAAACGCTAAACAACCCAGCCTAGGGGTAATCGCGAATGAAATGAGCGTGTGCCCTAGGTACTGAAAGTCTGCAACCGTTATATCCCCCCAAAAGGGAACCTTAAATTCTAAAAATTTCGAAAACAAAAATAGTAGTTATAGTTTTTTAATAGGAATTTTATGAATATGACAAAAGAACAAGAAAAAATAATTATCTCGCTTCTCGGATTTGAGTTAAGAGACGAACAAGAAAAACAGTGGAGTGAATATTTAGTTAATAATTTCATTTTTGATAAAGAAGATTTCTTAACTGATATTGAAAAATATTTTCCGGAAATATTTAAACAATATAACGATATAACATTAATAGATAATCTTTTAAAAAAAATAGAAATATGGGAAAAACAAGGAATAAAATTTATTTTACTTGGTACAAAAAGGTACCCTGAATCATTGCGAAATATTTTTGATCCTCCAAAAATTTTATTTTATAAAGGTATATGGAAAGAAGATTATGATTTTAATTTTTCTGTAGCAATTGTAGGATCAAGAAAAGCAGAATTTGAGCAATCAAGATTTGTTATTGAATTATCAAAGAATTTAAGTAAATTAAATATTTGTATTGTAAGTGGACTTGCTCTTGGAATTGATTCTGTCGCGCACCAAGGCGCAATTAGTGTTGATAACGATTTCCCGACAATTGCCGTGCTTGGAAATGGTCTTAATAACATATATCCAGCAGTTCATAAATATTTGGCAAAAAAAATATTAGATAATGGCGGAGTAATTTTAAGTCAATTTCTCCCAGATACGCCGCCACTTCCGTATAATTTTTTAAATAGAAATAGGGTAATTTCTGGATTATCTAGAATTGTGATTGTAGCACAAGCCGCTATGAAAAGTGGTGCTTTATGTACGGCAAGATATGCGTTAGAACAGGGAAAAGATTTACTTTCTATAGTTGGACCCATAAACAATGAAAATTTTTTAGGTTCTAATAATTTATTAGTACAAGGCGCAATGCCAATAACTTGTATAGAAGATTTTTTTAAATATTATCCTGAATTTTTAAAAGATGAAAAGCTTGAATTCGTCACTAAAATTCCAAAAGATAAAAATGAAAAAAAAGTTTATGAGTATATAAAAGGCAAAAAGAAAGTATCTCGCTCAGAGTTATCTTGTAAATTTGGAGATGAAAATTTATCGTATATTATTTTAAACTTGGAGTCGGAAAATTATATAGAATGTTTGCCAGGAGGAGACTTTGTGCTAGCTTAATATGCACTTTAAATAGGATTTTTAAATTTTCCGTCACTTTTTTAAATTTTTTCCGATTACTATTATTGTGAGTGTGCTTATCCTTTATAAAAACAGTGAAATATCTAAAATGCAATCTTTAGAGCTAAGAAGCTTTGGTGGAAGTGTCGGGGTCGATAACAAAGGAACAATTTCTTGTAATAATGTGATAGAAGAATTTTTTTCTATTTATCCTATAGGTGAAGAATATGTACTTTCCGTAAATGACAAAAATATTATTCTTCCAAAATATTTTCAAATGAATATTAAAAATTTGGAATTTTTTTTTCATACGATAACTCCGACATCGGAAGGTGTTGCATATTCATGTGGTGATATTGATGAAATTCTGAAAAAAAAGTATAAAAAAATTCACATAAGTTATATTTCTCAAATATTGAGCATAAAAATTTTTGAAAATGTGGAATATTATTTAGGATCTTCTCCATTTACTTCGATTTGTATTAAAAAAAAAGAATTTGCCCCATATCATTGTAAAATAATTTATGATGGTGATGGATTAAATTTTATTGATGTAGCAGGAACTTTAAAAAAAGAGGATAAGAATTTATATACTCATGGGGTAATGTCAATTAGTTTTTAAAATTTTGGCTATTTTTGCGAGCCAATCAGTAGGTTTCGAATTTTTTGATATCCACGCATTAGCTTGTGCATCCTTTGCAAGATTATCTAGCTCTTGTTCAGGAACATTAGAAAATAATGCAATTTTCAAATCTGGCATTGTTTGTTTTAACATCTTACAAATGTCGGGACCACGTAATTTTGGCATATTAACATCTGAAATTAAAAGGTCGATTTGTTTTTGAAACAAATAGCTATGAAGAATCGATGGATCTGATGTCGTATATACATCATAACCTTCTTTGCTTAAAATATGATTCATAATATTTAAAATCATTTCATCATCATCGATGCAAAGAATGGTTGTTTGTTCTTGTGGAACCTTTGGAATAACATACACATCATTTTCTTTTGAATCGTGTATTATATTTTCTTCGTTGTTTAATATTGCTAAGCAGTCTGTTATAAAATCTTCTGCTGTTTGATATCTATTATTTGGCACTTTTTGAAGCGCAGTATTTACAATAGAAGTGATTTCTTTTGGAATATTTAAATTTTCATCAAATGGAGGCATCGGTTTTGTTAAATGCATCAAAAGAGTTTGCATGATGGTCTCTCCACAAAAAGGCGCTTTTTTAGAGAGTAATTCGTAAAGAATAATTCCTGTAGAATATAAATCAATTCTATGGTCAATATTTTTTTCTCCTGCCGCCTGTTCTGGGGCCATATATTGAGGAGTTCCAAATGCAAAACCATTAACTGTTCTTGTATCTTTAAGCGCAATATTTTGCTTTATTTTTGCTATTCCAAAATCTAATATTTTTAACTCTGTGTAATTATTTGTTTTTTCGTCATAATTTATAATTATATTATCTGATTTTATGTCTCTATGAATTATTCCCTCTTTGTGAGCATCTTTTAAAACATCTAAAATATCAACAATTATTTTTAATGCGGTTGGATACTTTATTGGCGCATATTGTTCAATATAATGGCTTAATGTGATTCCTTTGCAAAAATCAGTTGTCATATAGTAGCGACCATCTGAATTTTTCCCGAAATCCATCAATCGCGCGGTTCCCTTATTAGAAAATTGTTCTAATATTTGAGCTTCACAAATAAATCGTTCTACAAATTCATGATTACTAGAAACTTCTTCTGAAAGTAACTTTAAGGCGTATTGTGTCTTTAAATCTTCATGCTCTACAAGATAAACATCTCCCGTGGCTCCAGAACCTAATTTCCTAATAATGTTATATTTATTCGCTATTTTTTCCATATAAATATTGTTTACGCCTAGTTTGAATGATTTTATATTTCATTCTTACTGTCGGTATAATATAAAAAAAATTAAGCTTTTTGAGCGTTTTTTTTAATCTTTTTTATATTTTTTGCATCAAAATGGCTGTAGGTAGTATTTTTATAGGAAGACTATGGCAACACAACAAACTCAAGAAGTTACACCCAAAAAGACGACTGTTACAATAGAGAGGATTCCAATACAGGAAAAGGCAGGGACGTTGCAATTTTTTTATGATGTTGATTTAACAATATCTGTGGAACTCGGTCGTACTGAGTGTACTTTAGATAGATTATTAAAATTAAAAAAAGGGTCTGTCCTTGAATTAAATAAATTACCAGAAGAGCCACTTGATATAAGAGTGAATAATAAATTACTTGCACAAGGCGAGGCGGTAGTTGTTAATGATAAGTTTGGTATTCGTGTGACACAAATAATTTCTCCAGATGGTGAACTTGAAACGTTATCTTCGACGGCATCTTCTAATGCAGGAAATAAGCAGTCGTCTCAAAGATAGAAATAAAATTTTTCCCTAAAAATTATATAAAATTTTCAAAATATTTTTGTATTTTTTAAGATACACAATGCATTTTTTCTATTGTTGAAAAATCACTTTATTGCTAAGCTCAAAGTCAGATATCCATTTTTTTTAAAGGAACATAAAAATGTTTAATAGAAACAATTTGATTTTAAGTTTTGTTTTATGTCTTTCAATTGCCTTGGCTGCTCAAAATGGTCAAGCATTGATTATTGATGATTTTGATGATACGACGGTGCAGGAGTCAGTGAATACTACTAGTGATGGGCCAAGTGCTAGTTGGGGGGCTGCTCCTCTTGATAATGTTATTGGAGCATGTAGGCATGTAGAAATATCTTGTCCAGATCCTACGAAGTGTTATACAGCGGACAAAAGAAGAAGTTTGGGAAGTTTTGACATAAGCGGAGATGGTACGTATTCGCACAGTCAGGATTCAGGGGTAAAGGCTGTTACAAAAATTACATGGGGAGTATGTGAAACTAGAACAAAAATGTCAGCTATGGATTTGACTAAAGATGGGTCAACGTTTATTGCAATAAAAAAATTTCGTAAAGATGATCCTAAAGGCTCTCTTTGCTTAAAAATTATAGATAGCGATGGGCACGGAAGTGAAGGACAAGTTTGCACAGAAACAAATGATGAAACAACAAGTTATCAATTCAAATTTGAAGATTTTCATAATTCAAGTGTGGGTCGTCCAGATTTTAAAAAGGTACAAACAATTATCTTAACTATAGATGGTGGAGATGTTGATGCGTTTGATTTTGCAATTGATGAAATTAAAACAGGTGCTGATTCTCCAATAACGGTTTGTGATGTTATTCCAACAGCTTCAAATAGTTATGGTGCAAAAGATGAATGTGGTTATTGTCAAGGGGATACTGATTATGGCAAAGGAAAAGATGAGTGTGGTTTTTGTCCAAATAGTACATTGCCTGAAAATTATAATTATGATGATGGGAAAATTTGTAGTAGTGTTTGCGTAAATAGTGTGTGTGGCTGGTGCCCAACAGTTTCAAATCCTGGGAAAGCAGGTGGTTATACATGTACTCAATGTGATGATGGAATGGATAATGATGGAAATTCTGATATAGATTGTTTAGATCCTCAATGTGTAATAAATGGAACTTGTGATCCGACACATGATAGTGAAGCTACACAATGTAACGATAAATCAGATAATGATAATGATGGATTTACAGATTGTGATGATCCTGCTTGCTTAGATGAAACGGGAACTTGTGATCATGATAGAGATGATGAAGCAGATGATCCAGAATGCAATGATGGTATTGATAATGACAAGGATGGCAAAATTGATGCAAAAGATTCTGGTTGTTTAGATGATAATGGCAATTGGGATCCAGCAGATGATAGCGAACTTAATACGACACCGGAATGTAATGATGGTAAAGATAATGATGGGGATGGCCTTACAGATTTTCCAGACGATCCTGGGTGTTCATCAGCAGATGATGATAGTGAGGACACAAATCCAGAATGTTCTGATGGAATAGATAATGATGGGGATGTCCTTATTGATAAGGCGGATCCTCAATGTTGGGTTACAAATGCTTTAGGAGTTTTAGTATATAATCCTGATGGACTATCGGAAGCAGGTTGCACAGAGTCGACAAGTATAAGTGACTTAAATGTTAATAATGAAAGACTAGCTGAAGTTGGCCGTATTGCTGCATTGTATTTAAATAGGTTCTATAGAAATTCTAGTGCAGAATATAAGAGGACTACTTTATCAGCAAAAAGAGCTGCAAAGGCAATCAAAAAGGAAATTGCTGAGGTTACAAGTTCATTAACTTCTTTTGATATTGCATGTACGTCTGCACAAAATTGCAGAAACAATCAAGATTCTGAGCTAAATGCTTTTTCTAAAAAGGTGAATAAGCTAAATCAGATTGTAAGACGTGCACAAAGAAGAGGACTCTTCTTTAAAAAGAATTATGAAAAACTAGCGATTACAAAAAAGAAGCAAAATAGAGAAGGTTATAAAACTGCTAAGACTAAAATGTTAAATAATAGAAAGGCGACTACACGAAGCAAGGTGTATACGAGTCTTACTTCAACAGTAAGTTATATTAAAGGACTTTCTGTTTGTTCGTAGATTGTTTTTGATTGTTATAAAATAAAGAAAAAGCAATAGGGAAAGGGTAGTTTATTTTTCTTTATTGCTTTTATTTTTATGCGCGTTAGTATTTAAATAATAAAGCTATTTTATAGGGAGGAAATAGTTTTAATAAATTAAAAATTTAAAATAAAGATGTTTTTAAAATGTCGTTAACAAAAATAGATTGTTTTTCATATAGTCAGGGCATTTCGCAGACAGATAATGGGATAATCCTAAATCCATTAAAGCTTCCAGGTGTAATAACGATGGCGGTTTCTTCACCTGCCTCTAATTCTTTAGGTGCAAAGGTTGCAACGCAATTAGCGCTTAGTCACTTTGTAGAGGGAGTCCTAAATTTTTGTGATAAAGTTGGCAATAAAGCGTCAAAAACATTAAGTCACGATATTGTTTCTGCAGGCTTTAAAAATTCAAATAGAAGTGTTTATGATTTTGGACATAAACTTGCGGCAGGTGGAAGAATGAAGGCATTTCTTACGACTGTAGCTGTTGTTAATAATGTTGTTTCTGTTGCGAAAGTTGGAGGAGGAGATATTTATTTATATAGAAATAAGCATATTTATTCTTTCTTTGGTGAAGATCAAATGATAGATGCTACGAATATCGGTCAAAATGTAAAAGTAAGTGTAGAGTTTTCCGATATAGATCTTGAAGCAGAAGATAAAATTATATTATTTTCAAAAAAATTAAGTTCAAAAGAATTTGAAATATGTCAAAGGTTTATAAATAGAGTCGAATATTTAAATCAAGATTTATTAAATAAGATGATATTAAAGATAGAAGAATACGGAACAAAGATTTCGTCAGTTATGATTGCAGAGTTTAGCGAAGATACAATTCTTTTAGATCATATTTATGAAGCAGTTTAAAGTAATTCAGCATTTAGAATTATGCATTGTTATGCTTCTTCTCTTGCAAGTATAAAAATAAAAAGTATAATAAAAAACTGAAATTCTTTGCGTCCTTAGCTCAGTTGGATAGAGCATTTGGCTTCGAACCAAAGGGTCGTGGGTTCGAATCCCTCAGGACGTATTTTTATAAAAAAAATCAAAATATTAAAAATTTATAAATGCACGACACAGGTTTTAATAAGCAAAAAGTAAAAAAAATAAAAATCTATTCTCGAACAATGCTTCAAGATGATCAGCTTGTTAATTTATATAATCTTTTTAAGGTTAAATTAAAGGGTGAACGTTCCGCAGTCTCTCAAGGAAATAGTGTTGTTAGAGGAGATATAGGAAATTTAAAAGTTGTCGTAAAACATTATAAAAGAGGTGGAGCTATTCACTTTTTAAATAAGCATCATTATGTTTCTTCGTTAACTGCTAGCAGAGCAAAAAAGGAATTTCAATTTTTAGAAATTGTTAGGAAGAAAGGGGTAAATGCTCCTGAACCAATAGCTTATGCTATTAAGGGTGGTTTTATATACAGAAATTGGCTTGCCACAAAAGAAATAGAAAACGCAAAAGGGTTAAATTTACTTGGTGATGGTGATGTAGAGAAAATTGAAAAATATATAAAGGAATTAGCGGGACAATTAAAAATTTTAATTAGAAATAAAATTTTTCATGTAGATTTACATCCAGGAAATGTAATATTTGATGATAAAGGCAAAGTATACATATTAGATTTTGATAAAGCACGATTCTTTAAAGGAAGCTTTAATGCTCTTAGGGATAAATATATTTTACGTTGGAGACGTGCAGTAATAAAGCATGGGTTATCAGAGCTGTTATCAGAATATTTTTGCGCTAATTTAAGAGATAATTTTAACTTTTTAGAACATGATAATAAATAAAAAAGAGTTCTCAATACTTATTGTTTTAACGGGATCTTTGGGAGATTTGGCGCGTGGTTTAAGTATCACATATTATATTAAATTATTTTATCCACAATCTAAAATTACTTGGCTTGTCGAAAATTCTTTAAAATCTTTAGTTGAATTAGACAAAAATATTGATGATATTGTTGTTTTTAATAGAAAAGATAAGCTAAAAGGCTTTTTCAATACGATAAAAGAATTATCGAAAAGACAGTTCGATATGACATTTGATATGCAACGAATTTTGAAGAGTGGAATTTTTTCTTTTTTTTCAAAAGCGCCAATAAGGATTGGTTTTAGCAAAAAAGATTCAAAAGAATTTAATTTTATTTTTAATAATCATTATATAGATCATTACTCAAAGAATGTTCCTAAAATTAGGCAATATTTGGCATTTTTAAAATTTTTAGATATTAATGTTAACGATGAAAAAGAAGATTTAACGTTTTCATATACGAATAATATAATTTTAAAAGATGAATTTAAAAATATTTTGCAAAACAAAAAATGTATTGGTTTAATTTTAGCATCACAATGGAAATCAAAAGATTGGAATATTAAAAATTATATTGAGTTAATAAATGAATTATTAGAAAAAGATAAAACTTTATGTTTTGTTCTTATTGGTACAAAAGCTCAAAAATTATTATCAGATAAAATAATACAAAATATAAATGAAAAAGATAGTATCATTGATTTTTGTGGAAAAACTTCGTTGGAGGATTTACTTGGGATTTTTAAGCAATTAAAATTTGGAATTGGTCCAGACTCTGGTGCGGGGCACTTGTTTGGGGCTTTGCAAGTACCGTATATAAGCTTATTTGGTCCTACAATCTTTAATAGAGTTGCGCCATATAAAATGGAGCATTTGGTTATTCAATTAGGGCTTTCTTGTATTCCTTGTTATAAGAAGAAATGTCCGCTTTCACATAATGATTGTATGAATAAAATTACTGTAAAAATGGTTTTAGATAAAATAGAAAGATATAGTTTGCTTTAATACAAAACAAAAGGAATGTTATGGAAGATAATATAAGAAGTATGACGGCTTTTTCGAAAGCAGAAATTGAGTCTCAAGATTTTAGAATAAATGTTGAAGTAAAATCTGTGAATCATAGATTTTTAGATCTTAACTTTAAAATTCCACAAACTTATTGGCAATTAGAAAATAAATTACGAAACATCATTAAAGAATATATAACTAGAGGACATTTAGATATTATAATTACTAAAGAAAAGCTTGGAACATCAGAAACGAAATTGGAAATAAATAAAAGTTTGTTAGAATCTTATTTGTCAATTTATGAAGAGGTTTTTGAAAATTATTTAAGTACTAGTATAACACCTGCAACTATTCAAGAAATCCTAAGTAAAAAAGATGTTATTTCATCAAAAGATATTGTTATTGATATAAAAGAAGAGGACTTAGTACTTGAAGTAATTACAAATGCGATAACTTGTCTTTTACAAATGAAAAAGTTTGAAGGAAAGGCTTTAGGGGAGGATTTAAAGGATAGATTTAAAAAGGTAAGAGAATATAAAGATGAAATTAAAAATTATATTAATAATGAAGAGATAAGTAAGGCCTATTTAGAGAGATTAAGATCTAGGGTTAAAAAGCTTGTGGAGAATGGTGATATTAGATTAAATGAAGATGCTCTTGTTACAGAAGTTGCTTTAATGGCGGATAGATTAGATATAACAGAGGAGCTTGTTAGATTGGAAAGTCATTTCAGTCAAGCACAAAGCATTTTAGAAGAATTCCCTATAGGGAGAAAATTAGAATTTTTATTACAAGAGATTTCAAGAGAGTTTAATACAATTACTTCGAAAATAAATGATGCCAATGTGCAAAAATTTTGTGTAGAATCGAAAGCAGAGCTTGAAAAAATAAGAGAGCAACTTCAAAATATAGAATAAAAAAGGATGATGATATGGAAATATCTCGAGAAAATATTATCTTTATTTTAATTGGCCCATCTGGAAGCGGAAAAAGCACGATGATGAAATTATTGAGAAAAGAGTTTTCAGAAGAAACTATGTTCTCGATTTCTGCGACAACACGTTTACCGAGACCAAATGAAGAAAATGGAGTTCAATATTATTTTTTATCGGAGGAAGAGTTTCAAGAGAAAATATCAAATGATGAATTTTTAGAATGGAAGCCCGTTCATACATCACATTATGGAACGTTAAAATCAGAATATAATCGTGCAAATGATAATGGTTTAGATTTATTGCTTGATATAGACATAAAGGGTGCTATTGATGTAAAAGAAAAATTGCCTGAAAAAACAGTTTGTATTTTTTTAGTATCACCATCTTATAAAATAATGGAAGAAAGGATTAGAAAACGTGCAGGGTTTAAGGAGGAAGATTTTGAAAATAGGCTAAAAAGCGCCAAAAAAGAATACGAAACTTTTTTGTCTTTACAAAAAGTTGGGGGCAAAGTAGATTATTTTGTTGTAAATGATGAAATTGAAGATACTTATAATAAAATAAGGGCAATATATTTGTCTGAGTTGTTAAAAGTTAATAGGTTAAATAGAAGGGAGCTTGAAAAATTATGTGTATTAGAAAATTAATCAATATCGTTTTTTGTATTGTTTTATTATCACTAGTATCTTGTGCGACAACAAAGAAAGAAGGGGTAGGCGCAATAAAAATAAACGATATAAGGGGTAATCAAGATAGTGGAATGGTTACTGTAAAAATGGCGATTGATAGAATGAGGTATAGACAGTCATTAATAAATACAGAGGTAAATTCTGTAAGAATTGTAGAAATTTTTCAAAGATTAGCAAAAATTGAATCTAGAAATTATCCAATGTATCGTATTTTTGATGTAAAGCCAGGTGCTACTTATGATTTGTTAGGATTAAAAAATGGAGATGTGATAGTTGCGGCTTCTGGTTATGTAATTCAAGATTCAAGGCAGTTTAAACATTATGTAAATGTACTAGAAAAAGTCTATGATGTATCTTCAAAAGAAAAGCCATGTGTGGAGATCGTAAGAGAGGGAATACCTTATAAATTTATTTATTATTTTAGTCCGAAACCTGAAGAAGAAAAATAAAATTTTTTAAGTTCTATAATGCTTGGCTTAACAATATTGTCCAAGGAGCTATTGCAAATCCCGTGTAGATTACGATAACACCTTTTAATGCTACAGGAATCCATGTTACTTGTTTAGATAGATAAACTAAACCAATTATCACGGAGATAGCAAAAGATTTTGAAGCAATTAGTGCTACTAAAGTTCCACAGTTTTCCATAATATGGCGAAGAAGAAGGTTTCCTTCCATTTCTGTTCCGAAAACCTTCATTCCCATATTTGTTAGTATAGCATCAGCAATTTGCAAGGATATCAATATCAATCCTAAGATTATCACTTCGCGAGAAGGGGCATTTAAGCCAAATGCTTTTTTGTTTGTGTTTTGTAATGATAAATTTTTATTTTTCATTTTTTATCCTTTGGCTTAAAAGTAAAAATAAGTCATGGTTTAGGCAAGTGATGCTTCAAAGATTTTTATGAATTTTGTAATATTTATCGTAACATATTGATTGTTTTATATTTTTAGGTATTGATTAAGTTTAGAAATTTCCGATGGAAATATTTTGATTAATTTATTCATGATATCTTGAACATTTTCTACAAAGGTAGATTCTTCAAGATTTAAAATTTTTATTATTTTTTCATTTGGAAATCTTTGATTGGAAAGCAATTGTAAAAGTATATCAGATTGTAATGAAGGAAACATAAAAAGTAAATTTGTAATTTGATTTTTTATGCTATCTGATTTATTAAGGTTTTCTAATGAAATTTTTTTAAAATATTTTAGCAATTCTTTTCCTGCATCTGTTTGTTTAAGTTTGTTTAGGATTGATCGTTCAAGTTTTACAATGGACCTACAGGAGATACCAAAATGTTCAGAACATTGCTTAACGCTTTTAGTTTTATCTAATTCGATATTAAAGCGAAAATATAAAAAATTACTTTCGATATTATTTAAAGATGGTAAAATAGTATAAAAATTTTTTAGAAGATTTTCTTTTTCCGCTGTCAATGGTTTAGATTCATTTATTTTTCTTGATAAATTATAAATATCAAAAATTGAAAACTGCTCTTTAAAAGATTGTAAAAAATTTCTTCTTATAAATAAAAATTCTCGTTCAAGATTTTCTCTTTCTAACCCAAAAATTTTTCCACATTGCTCTATTGAGTGTGGTTGTGAAGATAATAATCCATAATGAAATATTGCAATTGAGCGTCTAAGTGGGGGATAACTTTTTAAAATATTTTCTAAGCATTTTTTTATATCAGTAATATTTTCTAGAGTTAATGTGTATTTATCGCATTCCTTTAAAAAATTTATATCTGTTGCATTATTGTCTTGTATTTGTCGCAAATACATTTGTGGTATTTTTTTAAAAAGTTTTGCGCAATCCTTAATTGGTATTTTTTTAGGAAAATTTGAATGAAATCCGCATGCGGTTAAAAGGATAATGGCATCTCTTTCGCCAATCTTTTCAAAAAGATCTACTATATTAATGTGTTTAATATCAATTGGCATTTTTATAAAATTTCCATTTGGGTCTGACAAGTCTGAGTTATATTCTAAAAAAAATCTTATTTTTTTTAATCCTTTTTCTTTTAATTGTCTGACATATTCTCTTGTTATCCCTAAAAATTTTCCACATTCTTTGAGGGTAGAACCATTAGGGAATTGTGGATGAAAACCAAATAGAATTTTAATGACAAGGATATCGTTTCCTTTAACCATACTAAAAAATTTTTTTAACATTTCTTTTTCTTCAGATTCAATTGCTGCATTAATCGGAGGAATGCTTTTTTCATCCAAAACATTTCCATACTTGTCAACGTTATCTTTATAACAATACCTTCGTGTGAGCTTTCGTAGCCTTTCATTATATAAGTCTAAATTTTTTTTTATTTCTTCATTTTCTGGAAATTTTTTAGATTGTTCTTCTAGTAAGTTGATTTTCCTTAAAAATTTTGTAAGTTTTAATGATTCTTTTTCTTCTGAGCTTAAAGCAACTTTGAAGTAATAAGACAGAATCGAATAGTTTATCTTATTGCAGGCATATGTTGTAAATGTTCCAAGGGTTGAATTATAGGATTCAACAGCATTTATAAGGCCAATAAATCCAACTGATATTAATGGTTTATGATCAGATTGAAATTTTGAAAATTTTTTTACAATATAAAAAACAAGAGGTTTATAGTTTTCAACAATAGAATTCCTAATTTTTATATAACTATTATATTCTTCGTTTAGAAGTTCTAAATTTTTCTTTGCATTTAAGCTCAAATTTTCAGAATTTTCATTTAATGTTTTTAAAAAATTTTGTAAAGCTTTCATTTTTAGAGGTGATTCACAAATTTTTTTTGCAGTATATTCATCTGGATTTTCTAACATCACAATTATTTGTTGAAGAATTTTACTTGTTTCCTCTTTTTTTTTATATGTATTTACAGCAAAATCACATTGAGGGGTTAATAAAATTTTAGATAATTTTCTTATAAATAATTCACGAAATTCTTTGCAACTTATAATGCTATCCACAAATTCTATTTTTGATTGCATTAACATAGCAAATTCTCTGTCTGCTTTGGGAAGATTGTTATCTAAATGACAATTGTTTAATGATATATTATTATAATTTATATTATTCATAGTGTATTAAAATTTTACGTATTTTAAATTTGTTACTGTCAGAGCATTATCTTATTTAGTTTTGAAAATGATTAATATTTCAAACAATATTTAACGAATTTAAAAAATTTATCATAAAAAATTTTTTAGACAAATTTTATATTGCCAAGTTTTTTTTATGATATTAATCTATAATGAAGAGTTTTTAATATGTGAGCTTATGTGTATAATTGCTTAATTTTATTAGGATTTTTATGAACAAAGAAATAATAACGACACCTTATCAAGATCAAAAAACAGGGACGGCAGGACTTAGAAAAAAAACAAAAGTGTATATGAAAGAAAATTATACTGCTAATTTCATTCAATCTATTTTTAATGTAATGAAAAATAGAGGAATGGATTTTTCGACGTCAAGTTTCGTAATAGGTGGAGATGGGCGTTATTATTATAAGCAAGCTCTTCAGATTATTGCGAAAATTGCGATAGCAAATGGAGTAAGAGATGTAGTTATTGCAAAAGATGGTTTTTGTTCAAGTCCTGCGATATCAACAATAATAAGAAAATATAAATTGTCAGGTGGTTTTATTTTAACAGCCAGCCACAATCCAGGGGGAGAGAACGCAGATTTTGGAATTAAGTTTGAAGTAGAAAATGGGGGAGGTGCTCCATCTGAAATTACAGATGCAATTTATGAAGACACAAAAACAATTGCTCAATATAAAATATCAGATTGCGTGGATATTGACACTAGTTTTGAGCATGAAGAAAAAATAGATAATACAAATATAAAAATTATTGATGGTTTTATTGACCATGCAAAATTGATGGAATCATTATTTGATTTTGATGCAATTAGAAAATATTTTAAAAATGGTTTTACCTTTCGTTTTGATGCAATGAATGCAGTAACAGGCCCTGAAGCAAAATATATATTTGAAGAAGTTTTAGGTGCGCCAATAGGTACGGTTGTTAGAGCTACTCCGAAAGAAGATTTTGGTGGGCTTCATCCAGATCCAAATTTAACATACAATTCTGATCTTGTAGATTTTATGTATTCAGAAAAAGCAACAGATCTTGGCGCGGCTTGTGATGGTGATGGCGATAGAAATATGATTTTGGGTAAGAAATTTTTTGTTAGCCCAGGAGATAGCTTGGCATTAATTGTTGAGCGTGCGAAAGAATGCATTCCAAGTTTTTCTAAGGGACTTTCTGGAGTTGCTCGATCGATGCCTACATCAATGGCAGTAGATAAAGTTTCTCATGTTTTAAATATTCCTTGTTATGAAGTTCCAACGGGGTGGAAATATTTTGCTAATTTAATGGATTCAGATATGTGTTGTATTTGTGGAGAGGAAAGCTTTGGAACAAGTTCTGATCATATACGAGAAAAAGATGGTCTTTGGGCAATACTTTGTTGGATAAATATAATGGCAAAAACAGGAAAATCTGTTGAAGAGCTTATGATATCTCATTGGAAAAATTTTGGACGTTGCTATTATCAAAGACAAGATTTTGAGGGACTTGATAAAGACGCGGCAGAAAAAATGTTTACACAATTAAGAGAAAAAATAAATTCGTTTAAGGGAGAGTTCTTAGCGGGATTAAAAATTCAAGATGCAGATGATTTTTGTTATAATGATCCTGTAGATAAAAGCGTAACTTCAAAACAAGGAATAAGAATTTATTTAGAGGGCGAAAGTAGAGTTGTTTTTAGGCTTTCTGGTACAGGCTCTTCTGGAGCAACATTAAGAGTTTATATTGAAAAATATGAAAAAGAAGATGTCTTGGCAGATCCAAATAAAAAACTGGAATCGCTAGGAAAAGCTGTAGCACAATTCTTAGATTTAAAAGAAAGATTTGGTAAAGAATGTCCTGATGTAACAACATAATTTTAGGGGCGTTAAAAAAACAAAGCTTAATGTTTTTGCGTGATTCTAAGTGCGATATGGAGATTACTTAATAAAAGAAGATGTCTTGTCGCTAACTAATACATCATCTTCTATTCTAATTCCTAAAGGAAGAATGCTTCCATATTTTTGGCTAAAGTAAATGCCAGGTTCCATCGTTATTACCATGTTTTTCTTTAAAAGATCATCTCCTTGCAATCTTCCTACGTCGTGAGTGTCGAGTCCTAGTAAATGACCTACTCCATGTGGAAAAAATTCTCGATGTAAATTTTCTTTTAAAATTTTTGCCTTAGATGTTTTTAAGATTTTTAAGTCAAGCAAAAGAGTTATTATGGCTAAATCAGCAGCTTTTTGAACATCTTTATATTTTGCATTTGTAACGGCGGTTTTTAAAGCATTTTTCTGTGCAAATAATACGCCGTTTATGAGAGTTTGCTGTAAAGACGTATATTCTCCAGATACAGGAAGCGTTCTACTAATGTCTGCACTATACATATTGTGTTCTGCTCCACAATCTATTAAAAGGAGTTCTCCTTTTTGTAATACTTTATTTGTACTTGTATGATGTAAAGTAGAAGCGTTTTTTCCTCCTGCACAAATGGTATCAAAAGCGATTTCTCCGCCATGTTTTTTGAATTCATTATCAAGAAAATTTTTTGCATCTAACTCAGTGATCCCAGGACGTAAAAAATTTTTTAATTCTTCAATCGCATTTAAAGTTATTTTTACCGCTGTGGTAATGTTTTCAATTTCATCTTTTTCTTTTATTCGTCTTAGGGGAGCAATTAAAAAATCTTGATTAATAAATTTATATGGAAGTTTCTGTTTTTCTAAAAATGCAGAATTTTCTTTTAACAAAGTTTTTGCCACACGATTAGAAATTGAAAGTTCATAGGAATTGTAACAAAGAGTATCAGAGTTTTTAAGATGTGAAATAATATCTGTAATACTTAAAGAGCTTTCTATATATTTTGCGTTTATTTTTTGTGCTAATTTTTTAGGAGATTCATTTGCGCCTAACCATAAAATATCTTCTTTACTTTGATATGGCGCAAGCAAAACAGGGGATTCATCGTTAGCTTTAATAAGTAAACAACAATCTTTTATTTGAGAATTTGTAAGATAATAAAAATTTTTATCTTGTTTGTAATCATAAAAAAGATCTCTACTTTTTATGACTTCAGTTCCCGTGCAAAGCAAAAGAGAAGCATTTTCTGAAAGCTTTTTAAGCTCTTTTTTCATTTTTTGAATTCGATTTAGCAATATATTGTCGTTCATAAGACTTCCATTAAAATTTTTGGTACAAATACATAGGTAAAATATAAAACAAAATTGAAAAAGTGCATATCCAATATATTTGTACTAACCTATATATAAGATAAAAGAATTAGTAATTTATCGGCATGTTGGGCACAAGAAAATTAGGTGTTTATCCTAAAAAAGAGTTTTTTTTATGAATTTTGTTGAAATTATAGAAAAATTTTTATTTTTTTTCTTATGAAGCTTGAGATATTTTGTAAAATATGTAATATAAATAAGTCTGTAATTTGATCGTAATTGATTTTATCTAAAAAAATATGCGTAAGGTCTTGATCTTTGTTTGCATTTTTTCCATGATATCGGATATTAAATCAATAATAAGGAGTTTTTAAAGTGAAAGTTAGAGCATCAGTAAAACCTATTTGTAGTGCATGCAAGGTGATTCGCCGTAAGGGGAAAGTTATGGTAATTTGTAGTAAGACCCCAAAGCATAAGCAACGTCAAGGATAGTGTTAGAAGCAAGGAGTTTTAAAAAAGAATTTTATATTTTTTATATTTAGGAGTTATTAAATTATGCCACGTATTGCAGGTGTAGATTTACCAAGAAACAAAAGAGTAGTTGTCGGATTGACTTATATTTATGGTATTGGATTAACAAGTTCAAAAAAGATTCTTACTGAAGCTGGAATTGATTTTAATACAAGGACTGATGCCTTGACAGGAGATGATGTAGCTAAGATCAGAAACATCATCGAGAAAGAAATGAAAGTTGAAGGAGATTTAAGAAGAGATGTACAAATGTCTATCAAGAGATTGATGGATCTTGGTTGTTATGTAGGTCTTCGTCATCGTAGAGGACTTCCTTGTAGAGGTCAAAGGACAAAGACTAACGCAAGAACTAGGAAAGGACCTAAGCAAGGGCCAATTACTAATAAGAAAAAGGCTACTAAAAAGTAAGTAGTGTTTTTGTGGATTAATGGAGAACGGGTTTATTATTGTTCTCCATTAAAAATTTTTAGCCTATTTATTTAATCTTATTTGTTTTTAGTGAGTTTAAACAAGTAGACGATATGTTGATATATGTAATGTGAAATTCTTTAATTTTAAGTTGCATGTGTAGTATTGGGTTATTAAATTAAGTATCGACGAAGTTTTGCAGTGTGCATTGTTGAGAAAATGTCTTTTTTGATGAGGCGTTTTTGGTATTAGTTTTTAGCTCAATTTTCAATTAATCATAAAATATATTTGCATCTTTAAGGTTGCAAAAATGTAAGTGAAAGGAGTATTTAAGTGGCAGAAGTACGCACGAAGAAGAAAAAAGTAAAAAAGAATGTTCCTGTTGGAATAGTTCATATTCAAGCAACATTTAATAATACGCTTGTAACAGTTACAGATCCTAAGGGGGATGTGATCAGTTGGTCGAGTTCTGGTTGTAATGGCTTTAAAGGAGCAAGGAAATCTACTCCATTTGCAGCACAAGTAACGGCAGAGCAGGCAGTTAAAAAAGCAAAAGAGATGGGAGTACGAACGATAAGTATTTTAGTAAAGGGGCCTGGGGCTGGAAGAGAATCAGCTCTTAGAGGCATTGCTGGTTGTGGAGTTACGGTTACATCGATTAAAGATATAACTCCAGTTCCGCATAATGGGTGTCGTCCTCGTAAGAGTAGGCGTGTATAAAATTCTTTATTTATAGGAAAGTAGGTGTTGTAAATGGCAAGATATACAGATGCAAAATGTAAGCTATGTAGAAGAGAGGGAGAGAAGCTTTTTTTGAAAGGTGAGCGTTGTTTCACGAATAAATGTTCTCTAGAAAGAAGGGATGGTGTTCCTGGGCAACATGGAAAAAGAAGACAATCTTTTTCTGAGTATAAGATTCAGTTAAGAGCTAAGCAGAAAGTTCGTCGTATTTATGGCGTACTAGAGAAGCAATTTAGAAAATATTATGCAAAAGCTGCTAGCGCAAAGGGCGTTACTGGTACAGAGATGTTAATTTCTTTGGAGCGTCGTTTAGATAATATCGTATATAAGATGGGGTTTGGTTTATCTAGATCACATGCAAGACAGCTTGTAAATCATAGTCTTATTTTGGTTAATGGAAAGAAAGTTAATATTCCATCGTATCAAATTTCTGTTGGTGATACTATTGAAGTATTACCCAAGAGTAAAACAAAAGCAGATATTCAATCAGCAATGGCATTTGCTCAGAGCAGGGTTATTCCTGATTGGTTGTCTTTAGATAAGGATAATGTAAAGGGGGTTGTTAATGCTTTACCTGTACGTGAAAACTTATCGCCAACTATAAATGAACAACTTATTGTTGAGTTGTATTCACGATAATTTAAATACTAAAAAAAAGAGGGTGTTAATGAAACGTGTAAATCTTATGGATTTGATTACTCCAAAAAGAGTAGAAGTTATTGAAGAGACTAACGATCAGCAGTATGGAAAATTTATTGCTGAGCCTTTAGAAAGAGGATTTGGAATAACTCTTGGGAATGCTTTAAGACGTGTTATGTTATCGACGTTGGAGGGTGCTGCGATAACTTCTGTTAAGATTGATGGAGTTGATCATGAATTTTCAACAATACTAGGTGTTGTTGAAGATGTTACAGATATAATTTTAAATCTTAAAGAAGTAGTTTTAACGATAGATGGCAAGAAAGAGGCACAATTATCGTTAGATGTTCAAGGGCCTTGTGATTTATTAGCTGGAATGTTTACGGGGGATTCTTCAGTTAAGATTGTTAATCCGGAGCTAAAGATTGCTACTCTTGGTGACGGCGCTCATGTTAAAATGGATATTTCTGTTAAGATAGGTCGTGGATATGTATCTTCTGAATCTAATGAAATAGAGGGTGCTCCAATGGGGACTATCTTTATTGATTCTATTTATTCTCCTGTAAGAAAGGTGAATAATGTTATAAAGAATGCTCGTGTTGGGCAAAGAACAGATTATGATAAATTAACTTTAGAAGTTTGGACTGATGGAAGTATAGATCCTCGTTGCGCGGTAGCTGAAGCAGCGCATATTTTAGTTGAACAGTTTAACCTTTTTGTTGGTGAGAATTTAATTGTTCAAGAAAAAGAAGTTGTTGTTGAGACGCCAAAGTCTAAACTTGATGAAAATTTATTTAGAAGAATTGACGAGATTGAGCTTAGTGTAAGAAGTGCTAATTGTTTAGAAAATGCTGATATAAAGTATATTGGAGAATTAGTTACTAAGTCAGAGTCTCAAATGCTTAGAACTAAAAATTTTGGTAGAAAATCTTTAAATGAAATAAAAGAAGTTTTAAATGATATGGGTTTAAAACTTGATATGAAAATTGAAGGATTCCCTACTAGAGAAGAACTAGACAAGATGAGAAATCTTGGAGATAAGCAATCATAAGTAATTATTTTAGGACTTTTTACTATGTAAATTTTTGGCATAGGAGTCTTAGGATTAAAATTTTTTAATTTGATGTAGGTAAAAAATGCGACATAGAAATTCTGGAAGAAAATTTAATAGAACACCTGCTCATAGAAGAGCAATGTTTAGAAATTTAGCGACTGCTTTATTAAAGTATGAAAAAATAGAAACAACTGTTGAGAAAGCAAAAGATTTGCGTGGTGTTGTTGAAAAAATTATTACGATGGCAAAGGTTGATAATTTGCACAATAGAAGACAAGCTTTTAGTTATCTTGAGGAAAAAGATGTTGTTAGAAAACTTTTTTCTGACATTGCTCCTAAATATAAGGAGCGCCCAGGAGGGTATACTAGAGTGATAAAAACTTCTAACAGAGCTGGTGATGCTGCTGAAATGGCATACATACAATTAGTATAGTATTGTTTATAACGATAGCATTTTTTGTGCTATTTTTGTGTGCTTTTTCAAAAGAATAGTTTTCTTTGTTTTAGAAGTTTTTTTATGGCGTAAATAGATGATAAAAAATTTAGTTTCACAATTAAAAAAAGCTTCTGAAGAAAAAAGTCTTGATAAGAAAATGTCTATTATGGAAAATTATCAAGAAAAATTGCAGGAGTTATTGTTAAGTTCAGAAAAATTAAAAAATCTAGATAAAAAAGAAATTAAGGTTTTATTTGATTCTCATAATAAAATTGTTGAGGAATTGAATAAATTGTTTTTATCTTATAAAGAGGATCTAAAAGAGTTTCAAAAAAAGAGTAAAGGCATCAAAGCTTACATGGGTGTTCGTCCTAAAAGAATTAGTATTGTAAGTACAAAAAAAGGGTAATTTATGAAAAAATATTTTCTTTCTTTTTGCGTGTTATTCTTAACTAGTTGTGGATATAATTTCATAGGAAGTGGTTCTTCATTGCCTCCTGATATAAAAACAGTTTATGTTCCT
Organism: uncultured Bdellovibrionales bacterium; assembly: GCA_964534945.1. Taxonomy (GTDB): domain Bacteria; phylum Bdellovibrionota_C; class UBA2361; order UBA2361; family CAKMMH01; genus CAZHFA01. Next base: position 39,223 of record CAZHSB010000007.1, read on the forward strand.
TTTGTTACAAATTTAACTACAGATACATATGTAACTCCAATTTTGACCGAATCTTTGAGAGAATATTTTGAAAAATATGGTGTATTAACGGTTGTAGATTCTACAGAAAATTATGATGCAATATTAAATGTTACAATATTAAAGATAGAAGAGGAATCAAGAACTGTTACCGCTAATACTGAGTCAGAATTGCAGGGAGATCTAGTTTTAACAGTATCTGTTGAGCTTCTAAGAAGAGATGGCTCTCCTTTATGGACGACACCATTTTTAGAGCAAAGACGTTCTTATGCATCTGATATGAGCACAGTTGTTACGAGTTCTTCTAGTTTTGCTCAAAGTGGTATGAGTACATCTGATTTACAGAACTTAGGCAATAGAGAAGTTTCAAGATCGCAACAAATGATCACTATGGAAAATCTTGTTGAAGAAGTTTCAAAGAAAATATATATGCAGGCAGTAGCGCCATCGTTTTAATTATTTTCCATCACAATGAAGAAGAAAGTACTAAGTGATATTTTAATTAATAAAGGCCTTGCAGACTCAAAAATAAAAGCAGAATCTTTAATCCTTTCATCTGAGATATCAGTAAACGGAAATATTATTTCTAATCCGAATCTGTTTTTTGATGATGATATTGAAATTCATGTTATAAAAAAACAATATGTAAGTAGGGCGGCGTATAAGCTAAAAAAAGCTGTTGAAGAATTTAAAATTAATTTAAATGGTAAAATATGTCTTGATGCAGGATCCTCTACTGGTGGCTTTACAGATTACATGCTTCAATCTGGAGCTAAAAAAGTTTATGCAGTTGATAGTGCATATAATGAACTTGATTGGAAGATTAGAAATAATCCAAAAGTTGAAGTCCATGAGCGTACACGAATTTCAGATCTTATTTTAAACGAAAAAGTAGATTTTATTTCCGTAGATCTTTCTCTAATATCAATAAAAAAAGTTTTAAAAGATATCATTAAGCATTTGAAAAAAAATGGTGAAATAGTAATCCTGATAAAACCACAATATGAAGTAAGTACAGAAGATTTGCCAGACGGTGGAATAATTACAGATACTAGTGTTCATAAAAAAATTCTTGAAGATTTAAGAGAATTCTTTGCTTTAGTAGGATTAAAAGAAATGGGAATTATCGAGTCTCCGATCAGGGGGGCGTATGGTAATACCGAATTCCTATTTTTTGGGGGCAATTTCGGCGATAATTGAAAGAAAAACGGGAAAGCCCCTTCGCGATATACTATATATTATCTTGTCGGGACCTTCCTCGTTTATTCTTCCAATTCTTATTTTAAAACTTTTGGAGAGATAAAAGCGGAGATGCATTTAATTTAGGAAAACACAGGGGGCATCGAACACACAAAATTTTTGTTTCAGACTTTCAGTCTGCGTGGGGGGGGAGTGGTTTTTGTACCCGGGGTTAGCGATCCTGAAAGGAGCGCATACCCCGGGAACGGAAGAAAGGCGCGCAGACCCTAGGTGCGCCCCATTTTTACAAAAATTTTACGAGTTTGTTACAAAAACAAGACAAATATGCCTTTTTTTTGATTCTAAACCTTTGTGTAAACAAATGGGGGAAGAATCTTTAATAACTGTATATTTGGTTTTAAAAATGGATAATCAGAGCAATTTAGATGATAGGCAACTTATAAAGCTAGTAAAAAAAGGAAATACAAAAGCATTAGAAGAAATTGTAGAAAAATATGAATTAAAAGTGTTTAATTTAGCAATGAAATTTCTTCATAATCAAGAAGACGCTGAAGAAGTTGCTCAAGATGTTTTTCTTACACTATTTCATAAGGCAAAAAGCTTCCAAGGGAAATCTGCTTTTTCAAGTTGGCTTTATAGGATTGTCGTAAATGCAGCTTTTATGAAACTTAGGAAAAAGAAACAAGAACTTGCATTTTTATGGGATGATGTCTCTTTAAATTTAAAAAAAGATTGGGTTGAGAGGGATTTGTCATATAAATCTAAATCAGATTCTAGGATTTTGACAGCAGAGCTATATGGTATCTTAAATGATGCAATTAAAAAATTGCCTAATCGTTATCGTTCAGTTTTTATATTACGAGATGTAAATGGTCTTTCAAATCAAGAAGCAAGTGAAGTTTTATCATTATCATTGCCTGCTGTAAAATCTAGATTACATAGATCAAGAGTGATGTTACAAAAAAAGTTATCAAGTAGTTATGTGGAGTTTGTGGGAATATTACCACCAGAAGAAGAAGCCACAGCTTAAATTTTTTTGTTAAATAGAAATTTACAACAGTGTAACGAAGAAAAAAAGTAAAAAATTTTCAAAAATAATGTCTTTTCAAAAATTAGATTTATTTATACTATAAAAATATAATTTTTTTAGGTTTTGAAATGACTATTAGAGAGTGTAAACTTTTTGGTAGTCATTTTTTAGTTTTAAGATAAAACTTTTTAAAAAAGATTAATGAATGGATAATGAAAATTTAAAACTTCTCGCAAATAATGTTCGTGTTTTGTCGGCAGAAATGATTCAAAAGGCAAAATCAGGTCACCCAGGAATGCCGCTAGGATCTGCTGATTTTGCAACTCTTTTATGGGGATATTATTTAAAATTTAATCCAAAAGATCCAGTTTGGGAGGGACGAGATAGATTTGTCCTCTCTGCAGGCCATGGTTCCGCGTTGCTTTATTCATTATTGCATTTATTTTCGTATGATTTATCTATTGCCGATTTAAAAAATTTTAGACAATTAAATTCAAAAACTCCTGGACACCCTGAATTTGGTGAAACTGTAGGTGTAGAGGTAAGCACGGGACCGTTAGGAATGGGGTTTGCAAATGGTGTTGGATTGGCGATATCTTCAAAAATAAAGCAGGCAAGATTTGATAAAAGACTTTTTAATTATAAAGTTTTTGGAATTGTAGGAGATGGAGATTTAATGGAGGGGATTTCTTCTGAAGCTGCATCTTTGGCAGGACATTTAAAATTAGGCAACTTAATTTATATTTATGATGATAATAATATTACAATTGAGGGTAATACGAGTCTTTCTTTTTCTGAAGATAGAAAGAAAAGGTTTGAAAGTTATCATTGGCAAGTTTTAGAATGTGACGGGCATGATGTAACACAAATCGATAAATGTTTACAAGAAGCGATAAAAGATGAAGCGCATCCAAGTATAATTTTTGCAAAAACAATAATTGGTTTTGGAAGTCCAAATAAGGCAAATTCTTGCAAGGTTCATGGGGCACCTTTAGGAGATGATGAAATTGAATTAATGAAAAAAAACTTTGGCTTTGGAGAGGAAAAATTTTTTGTTGAGCCAAAGGTAAAATTGTTTTGTAAAAATTTATTAGATGAAAAACAAAAAGATTATGAGAAATGGCAGAAAGATTTTGATGAATTTAAAAAATCAGAAAAGTATCAAGAATTTTTAGATCAAAAAAACGAATGTGGTGTAGATAATATAAATAAAATAAAGAGTGATTTATTAGCCAATATTGGGACATTAGACAACGTCGCCACAAGGGAGCTTTCTGGACAAGCACTTCAAATTTTATCTAAACATCTAAGTGGACTTGTGGGGGGATCGGCCGATTTGGCATCTTCTAATAACACTTATTTAAAAGATTCAAAAGATGTAATTTTTAATGATTTTGAGGGGAAGAATATTCGTTTTGGTGTTAGAGAAAATGCTATGGGAGCTATAATGAATGCGTTTTCTTATGAAAAAATGTGGGTGCCTTTTTGCGCAACGTTTTTAGTATTTTCAGATTATTTACGTCCATCAATTAGAATGGCTGCGTTGGTAAGACTTCAAGCATTATTTATTTTTACTCACGATAGTATTGCTGTCGGGGAAGATGGTCCTACGCATCAACCGATAGAGCAAATAGCTTCATTAAGATTGATTCCTAATTTATATG
>CAZHSB010000008.1:0-42438 GCA_964534945.1 uncultured Bdellovibrionales bacterium
TTTTTTTGTTATATTTTCTGCTTATGAAAAAAGAAATTCCTAAATCAGAATCAAAGTATTTAAAATTATCTTCTAGTAGTACTCATTTTATTTTTTATTATGATAAGAGTTTACGGGAAGAAGTTTTGGAAGAAGTAAAAAAAAATTTAGAGAGTAATTATAAAAAAATTAGAAGATTTTTTAAAGAAAAGAAATCACCGATTGTCTCTGTTTATATTCACCCGTCCACAAAAACTTTTCATGAAGAATGTTATGGAAAAAAGATGCCAAAATGTATTGTTGCTTGTGGAGGAAATGATTTTATTTCATTAGTTAACCCATATAAGACAGTTTTTGATTATGATTTTATAGTTAATTTAGTTGTGGTACATGAATTAGCACATACATTTACATTACTTGATAATAATTTAAATCGTTCTAGATGGTTGTTGGAGGGAGTTGCAGATTATGTGGCAGATAGAAATTTATATTTGAATCGGAAAGATTTTGTTGAGAGTGTAAAAATTTGTAAATTCCCCAATATTAAAGATTTGGCAACTAGTACTATAGAGGAATTTTTGGAAAAACAAGGCTATCCATTTTCGGTAACAATAATTGCTTTTATTATTAGAGAGTTTGGAAAAGAAAAACTTCTTGAAATTTTAAAGAATCCGAAGAAGAGTGTTTATAAAATTTTAAATAAAAGCGAAAAAAAATTTCAAACAGAATGGGAAGAATATTTAAAAAGAGTTTATTACAAGAAGGTAAAAAAATATTTTCATCTTGTTTGAATGCTTTTTATATTATATTTTTCTGCTTATGAAAAAAGAAATTCCTAAATCAGAATCAAAGTATTTAAAATTATCTTCTAGTAGTATACATTTTATTTTTTATTATGATACATGTTTAGATAGTGAAACCTTTGGCGATCTAAGGGATTTGCTTGAAACAGTATATGATAAGATTTGTTTATTTTTTGATGTGAAAAAATCATTAAAATTTAAAGTTCTTGTTTTTAAAGATATACAAAGTTTTCATGATGAAATGGAAGAAGCTGAAGCACAAGATTGGTATTTTACTACATTTAAAAATGATTCTTTGTATTTCGTTAATCCTAAAAATTTAAAAAACTTTTCTTATAAAATGGCAGTTAATAAGATTTTAAGTAGGTTATACTGTTGTTTCATTACTAGGTATGGAAATTATCCAAGATGGTTTGTGGAGGGAGTAGCTAAGTTCTTTGTTGATGATCAACCAAAATTCAGGAAATTAAGCGATATTCATGAATTTGTAATACATAATGACGTAGAAAATGTGTTAAAAAATAATGACGATAATATTTTTAATTTTAGCAGTGGTTATTCGTTTTCTCAAACAGTAATTGAGTATATTTTACATGATTACTCAAAGGAGGGCTTAAAAGAAATATTTAATAATAAAGATAAATCTTTCTTAAGTATATTGCATGTTTCAATAAAAGATTTTTGCAACTCTTGGAAAAACTTTGTTTTTTCAAAGGAATATGTTGTGCCAGACTTTCTTAATTTGGAGCACAATACTAATCATTTTTCGTTGTTTTTTGCGGAGTCTTTAAATGTCAATACAAAAGTTGATATAGAAAACAAACTTGAAAATAACTTTGAGCTTGTTTGTGATTTTTTTAAAGTATCAAAAAACTTTCACACCAATATTTGTATATATGAGGATAAAAACAAATTCCATTTGGATGTTTATGGAGAACCTAGACCCAGCTGGTCAACAGGAGAAAATGTAGGTAATACGATTAATGCAGTTGATCCAAATAATACACTTCCAGAACACGATTATAATGATCAATTAACGACAATATTACATGAATTTGTGCATAGAGTGACATACTTAGATGGAGAGATGCGACCTTTTTGGTTGTCAGAGGGAATAGCCATTTATTTATCTAATCAATCCATTAAAAGTTCGTTTTTGTATTATTTACATTTTTTTCCACCCAAAACAGATATCTTATTTGGAAATGATTATGGACTTTTTCAAAATAATGGAGGATATATTTTTTCAAGCTCAATTATTGAGTATATTATAGAATTTTTTTCTATAGAAAAATTGAAAGAAATTTTAAGTAATTCAAGAAAGAATCCATTTGATATTTTGATGAAAGATAAAGAATCATTCATTAACGATTGGCTAAAATATGTTTATTCATATAAATGTATAATACCGAATTTTTTAAATCTTGATAAATCCTACAGACATTTTTGTTTTCATTTTGATAACTTCATTGATCTTGAAACATTAGAAAACATTAATATTGAGCTAGAAAATACCTTTTTGTTATCTAATGAATTTTTATGTTTAGAAGAAGTATGTTTAATCCATGTTTTTATTTATGAGGATCAAAAATCACTTTGTTTTGATATGTATAAGAAAAATTTAAATAAGTGTATAGATATAAATGGAAATATTTTAAAATTTGTTAATATTAATAATCAATCATTTGAGGGAACACTCGAAACAAAAATGTTTCACATAAAAGAAGCATTGATAAAAATACTAACAACATATGATGGGAAAATGAGAGATTTTTGGCTTACAAGTGGTTTGGGCGGGTATTTATTGGATTCACATTTTAGGGAAAAGGTAATTAAAAATTTTTCAAACATTGAATCGTTCATTAGTAATTTTAGAAGTAAAAATTTTCTGGATTTTAAAAAAAATAACGGGGAAATCTTTTCTTCTTCAATTGTAGATTTTATTTTAAGAAAACATTCAAAAGAAAAATTAACTGAAGTAATAAAAAGTCCTGAAGAAGGTTTGTTTAGTATTTTGAATGTTAAGGAAGATGATTTTTTTTATGACTTAAAAAAATATATTAAAAATGAGTATGTACGTAAATAGCGTTCTTTAGTAAATTCAATATATAATTTTTTGTTTTTAACTTATGAAAAAAGAAATTCCTAAATCAGAATCAAAGTATTTAAAATTATCTTCTAGTAGTACTCATTTCTTTTTTTATTACTCTAAGAGTTTAGAGGAAGACCTATTAGAGAAGATAAAGAAAACTTTAGAAAGCAACTATAAAAAAGTTAGAAGATTTTTTAGGGAGAAAACATTACCTATTATTTCTGTAAATATTTATCCTAACAAGAATAAAATGCTTGATGAATGCTTGGGAATTGACGGAAAAAAGCATCCTAGTTGGGTATTTTCATTGGGGGCAAAAGATTGGATATCGATTATTGATCCTTCTAAGGTTCCTTCATATTGTACATATGATTATATATCAATTTTAATGGCGCATGAACTTGTCCATTCGTTTACTCTTTTAGATAATATGGATCGTCCCAGATGGTTAATAGAAGGTGTGGCAGATTATGTAGCAGATAAAAATAGGTATCTAAAGTTTAAAGAATTCGTTGAAGATCTGAAAAATTTTAAGTTTCCTAACATAGTTAAGTTGGCAAAAAGTCCTGCCAATGAGTTTTATGAAAAACAAGGCTATCCATTTTCGGTAACAATAATTGCTTTTATTATTAGAGAGTTTGGAAAAGAAAAACTTCTTGAAATTTTAAAGAATCCGAAGAAGAGTGTTTATAAAATTTTAAATAAAAGCGAAAAAAAATTTCAAACAGAATGGGAAGAATATTTAAAAAGAGTTTATTACAAAAAAGTACAAAAATACTTTTCTCTTCTTTGATATAAATTCTTTAAAACTTTTTTTACAATACTACTTGAATATTTTCTGTTGATTCGTATCGATTTTGCTCAATTGATTCATTTTCTAATATGATTGAACGTAATTTTTCACTACTATCTTTTGAAAAGTGATAGTTTTTTAAATTTGAAAGATCTTTAGAATAAATTATATGATCCCCACCATCAATCAAAGGAATAATACCAGAAAAAGAATACCCTAATGATTCTAAAAATTTACAAAATGATGGACATTCGGGATCAAACAAACTTACATAAAGTAGCATATCGCAAAAGCGAGTCTCATCGTATAATAAAGCTTCTTTGGAATAATTATTTAATAAGGAAGGCGTAATATAAGCTCTGCAAAGCCCTGTGTGCTTGTATGATTTTATCTCTACAGGTTTGACATCTGTATATATCCTTGCAATTTTATTATCTAAATCACAAAAAACCCTCGGAAGATTTGATCGATTATAAAGGTTTTCCGCTAGTTCCTTATATTCATTTGGAACATAGACGATCTCATTCTTTAATAAAGAAGTATCAAATATATGTTGACTATAAAGAATTGGATATGCAGTTTCTGTTTTTATATCTAAAAGCTCGTTTGTCGTCCTGTGCCCTGGGTAAATTGCTGTTTCGTTAAAATTTCCAATTGTAGAAATAACAGATTCCATTTTTTCTGGATAGGAAGTTATAAATTTATACGCCATTTTCCAATGTTTCTTCTTGGCAATTCTTTCGACCAAACTCCAAAGAGACATTAAAATCTCTTCTTCTTCAGGACATGGTATAACAACGGGCATGATTATTTGAACATTTTTGTTATCATTTTTATGCGGACAACAGGCTAAATGACCTACAATCTTTGAGTCTCTCTCTGCAACAATGCTAATGAATCTATTTCCAATTCTTTCTCTCCAAAAATTTTCTTGATAAACCTTACGGTTCGGAAAAGAGAAATCGTAAGTGGCTACAAAAAGGTCAATTATGCCTTTTATATCAAAAATATTATCTGGGTTACTTGCCCTAAACGTTATATTCATCATATTTATTTAATTCCAACTTTATCTATTCTATTCTTTTTTCAATATTTTGATTCATAAATATTATCAAGTGAACTATATATTTTTTGGAAAAATTTGATACACTTCATTCTTCAAAAGGTACTCATGCTCACTTTTGTGAGTATATCTTATAGTTTATCTTTTCTCAATTATACTTTTGAAAAAAGCGCCCTTGGAATGAGTATTCGTTTCTAATGCAGAATGAAAAAGTTAAAAAATGTAATATTAACGGGTTATTATGTCAAAAAAAGTAACAGGAAGTTTAAATGGGATTTCTCGAGTTGATTTGAGAGAGCTAGAGAGATTTTATAATGAAAAATTAGATTTAAACCAAATTGTTTCATTTGAATTAGCAAAAAATTTATATAATATTTCTCAAAAAATAGGAAAAATCGTTGGGTTGCTAATTTCTAGGGAGGGAGCAGTAGAGAAAGTTTTTGTAGGAGATAAAAATATTCTTTATCTTCCAGATCTTGGGCGTATTAGGTTATCAAAAGGACGTCTTAGACATCTTAGGTTGGTTTGTACAGTATTAAAAAATGAATTTGAATTAACACAAGATTATTATACAGATTTGCAGAAACTAAGACTTGATATGATTATTGGGGTAAAGGAAATCGGTCATTTTATCTCAATGAAATATTCATATCTAACACCGATAAGAGACTCTTCTCAAGAGTTTTCAAAGACAGAATATGTAGAAGATTTAGAAAATTTTTATTTTGATTTTAATAATTTTATTTCGAACTTAGAATTAGAGCTTGAAAATAGTGGTTATGGAAAGCAAGAGACAGAAAAAGAATGTGCTATTTTAGTTGGCGTATATCAAAAAGATTATAAAAGAGAAAAAGAATCTATAGAAGAACTTGTCGAGTTAGTAAAGACAGCAGGCGTTGAGATAGCTGATATAATTACGCAAAAACGCGATATAGATCCAAAGACAATTCTTGGAAAGGGAAAACTCGAAGAAATCGTATTAAAATGCCTTTCTTTCGGTGCCGATATTATCATTTTTGATGGAGAGCTAAAGCCATCGCAATTAAGAGAAATCACCAATATAAGTAATTTAAAAATTCTTGATAGGAGCATGGTGATTCTTGATATATTTGCAAAGCGAGCAAATAGTAGCGAGGGACGCTTGCAAGTGGAGCTTGCTCAATTAAAATATAATTTGCCAAGAATCCTTGAAAAGAATGCGGGCCTTTCAAGGCTTGGTGGAGGAATAGGCACAAGAGGCCCCGGAGAAACAAAGCTTGAAATTGGAAAACGAAGAATGAATGATAGAATTCGCTTCCTTGAAAATAAGATTGATAAGCTTTCAAATCAAAGAGAATTAAAGCAGGAGCGAAGAAAGAATGCTAATGTCCCCCTTGTTTCAATTTTAGGATATACGAATGCAGGTAAGAGTACCCTTTTTAATGTATTAACCAAAGGTGATGTTTTTGTTGAAGATAAGTTATTCGCAACTCTTGATACAACGCAAAAACAACTATGTATTGTTGGGCATAAAAATAAAGAAAAGTTTGTATATTGTAATCTTGTATTAAGCGATACTGTAGGGTTTATTCAAGATTTACCAAAAGAGTTAACAACAGCCTTTAAGGCTACATTAGATGAACTTTATGGTGCGGAGCTTTTGCTTCATGTACTTGATGTAAGCGATAAAAATGCACTTTTTCAATATAAGGCAGTAGTTGATATTTTGGTAGAAATGAAACTTGGGGATATCCCAAGAATAGTCGTATTTAATAAGTGTGATAAAGTTGATGAAGAATTTGATCTAGAAACTTTGGAAGATTCAATCGCAAATCATGTAAAAGTTTCAGCGAAAACTAAAAAGGGGATACAAAATTTAAAAAGTAAAATTTTAGATTACTTTCATAAGGGGTATGAGGTTTTTAGCTAAGTTTTATATACTATAAAACTTCATATCCCAAGCTTGTAATTAGCTTTTTATCAGTCTTAATTGTTGTGCCTGTCGTTGTTAGCATATCGCCTGAGATTACGGCATTTATTCCTGAAAGGAAACATTTTTCTCCATTGTCATTTGTCAGGATTCGTCCTCCTGCAAGTCTAATAAAAGCATCTGGATTTATAAATCTATATATTGCACATATTCTTATAATTTCATCAGAGGTAAGTCTCTTATTTTTTTCAAATGGAGTTCCCTTAATTGCAATTAAAATGTTTATTGGAATTGATTTTATTTCAAGTTCTTTTAAAAGAAATGCCATATCAATTCTATCTTCAAATGTTTCTCCAAGTCCCATGATTCCGCCCGAACAAACATCTAATCCAACTTTTTTTGCCATTTTTATTGTATTTATTTTATCTTGCGTGGTGTGAGTTGTGCAAACATTTTTAAAAAATTTTTCAGAGCTTTCTAAATTATTGTGAATTCGAGAAAGCCCTGCCTCTTTTAACATTTTTAATTCATCAGGATTAAGAAGTCCTAAAGAAGCGCAAACATTTATCTTGTTTTTCCTTATTTCGCTTATTGCTTCGCAAATTTTTTCAAGATCATTTGGCGTTGGCTTTTTCCCTGATGTCACGATAGAAAATCTTGTTACACCTTTACTTGAATTACTTTTTGCTTCGTTAATAATCGCTTCGATATTCAATAGAGGATATTCATTAATCTTTGTTTTGTAAGAGGATGATTGAGCGCAATACTTGCAATTTTCAGAACATTTTCCACTTTTTGCATTTATAATTGTACAAATATCAAATTTATTTTTACAAAAATGCGCTCTAATTTCATTTGCGCTTTTTGATAACTCATTAAGATCAGAATCAACTAAAAGCATTGTTTCTGCTTTTGTAATACATTCACTTGCTAAAACTTTATTCTTTAAATCTCCTACTATGCTCTTCATAACATTGCCCCAAAAATAGATATTGTTTTTTTTTAAGTTTTAGGATTATTTATTTTTTAAATCTTTTATATCTTTTTTTAATTCTCTAATTGTTTCCGTAAGATTATCTAATGTTCCCCAAATTCTTCTTTCTTTCATTACAGGTTTTGCTGGATATCCCATATAATCCCCAGCTTGCTCTATGTCTCCACCAATTCCAGAACGTGCTGCGACACGCACGTTATCTACAATTGTAATATGATCTGCAACGCCAACTCCTCCTGCTAGTGTTACACCATTTCCAATTTTGCAACTTCCCGCAACACCTGTTAGACCACAAAAAATTGAAAATTTTCCGACTTGTACATTATGCCCAACTTGAACTAAGTTATCTATTTTTGTTGAATATCCAATATTGGTACTTCCAACAGCTCCTCTATCTATGCAAGCATTGGCTCCTACATCCACGGAAGAATCAAGCTTTACATTTCCAACTTGCGGAACAGTAGCTAAACCCTTTTGAGGATCTGGAACATAGCCAAAACCATCTGCGCCAATAATTGCTCCATTTTGAATAACAATATTATCAGCCAAAATGCAATCTTCTCTTATAACCACTCCTGAATGAATTTTTACATTATTTCCGATTGTCACATTTGGATAAATTGTAACATTGGCGTGAATTGTAACATTATTTCCAATTTTTGTATTGTCGCCGATTGACGAAAAAGCACCTAATTTAAAATTATCTCCGAATACAACATCTTCGCCAATATCAGCTTTTTCACTTATTCCTTTTACGCATGATACAGTGTCAAAAAATAATGGCAGTGTATCTAAAAAAGCTTTCTGTGGGTTATTAAATGTAATGACAGAAAATCCATCTTTTGGGATGACTGGAGAAGATATTTGATGAGTAAATAAGATCTTTGATTTTTGATTTTCTATAGCTTCAAGAATCTTTTTTTGATTATTAATCGTTAAAAAAGACAGTGTGTCATCGTTTGCTTCTTCAAGAGAAGAGACGCAAGATACAGAACTTAGATTACTTCCATATAATGTCCCTCCAACCTTTTTTAAAATATCTTCTACTGTAATTTTTATATTTTTTTTAATGTACATTTTTTTCTTGCTCCATTAATAATTTTTTCAAATAAGACAGATACTCCTTATTCGATAAATCTTTTTGATTTACATAACGCCATCTTTTATGAAACCATACCCATTGTTCAGGATACAATCTAATATATTTTTCTAAAATTTTATTAAATTCTTTGATAATATCAGAAATTGATTGAGATGAATCGATTTCTTGCGCACATAAGTGATAATGGTAAATATCTTCTCTTATCATAAATGCAACAAAAATTTTTGCATTATGTTTTTTTGCTATTTTTACAAAACTACATGGAACTTTTACAGGAAAGTTGAAAAAAGTGCTTTCCAAAGATGTCACATTTGTGTGCTGATCGATAAGACTTGTTGTAAGATGTTTTTCAATTATTGAATCAATAATTTCTCTTGCCCCAGAATTTCCACCACGCAAAATAGTTCTTATTCCATAATCTTTTCTAATTTTAGAAATTATTTCTTGGCCAAGTTTTACCCGTATCGTTTTCGCAGCTGTAGCCATTTTTACACCGCGCCTTATTAAATATGAAGCTAATAATTCCCAATTTCCGATATGTCCAGTTAATAAAATTTGAGGATCTTTTTGAGATATCATTTCTTGTACTATTGTTTCTGCATCATCTGAAACTATAATATTTTCCATTTTTATTGAATTTAAATTAAAAGCTTCTAAAAAAGTTTGCCCAAGACTTGCAAAAACTTTAGATGGAGAAATTTCTTTTTCTAGAAAAATTTTAGATTGGAATTTAATTAAATGAGCATCTCTCTTATAAAATAATGATGCAATCTTTCCACCAAACCTGCCTATAAGAATACGAACCTTTAATGGTAAAAAAGAAAAAACTTTTATAATAAATAATGATAATAAATGCATAAAAACTATATTTTAAATTTATATAAAAACTTTTTTATAGAAATAAACTCTATAAAAAATTCATAAATTAATAATCCTAAAAATTTTCCATCTTTTATAACTGGCAAACAAAATGAATCAATTTTCCCCTCATCAAAAACTTCTTTGGCTTTTTTTATATTATCATCTGGCGATACACCATCTTCAACTTTCGTCATAAATTCTCCTACTAATGGATAATCTCCGACAACGGAAGTTTTAAATTGTAACATGATTTCTTCTTTTCGTGTAATACCGACAATCTTATTATTAATTATCACAGGGAAAAATTTCTGAGATAATTTTACAATGTCATCAATTATATCTTCAACTGAATCTGTAGGAGATAAAACTTTTAAATAATCTTTGTTTGTCATAATGTTTCGTACAAAATATTGATCTCCGATATCATCAAGAGAAAGAGCTGTCCTTGCTGAAAATGTGTAATATAAAAATGAAACAAAAAAAACTAAAAATTCTGGCTTTGATGAAAACATAGCTATATATAAATAAATAATAGATAATGTTAATAACGTATTTTGATATGAAATGATGTGCAGATCCCTTAAAAAGAACATAAGGCTAAAAGATAATAACATTAAAGGAAAAATTGTTGCCGAAGGGAAAAAGTTGTTTGTATAAATAAAATATGAAGCTGTTAGGGTAAATATTGGTTCAACTATAAATGTTAAAACTTTATCTACCTTATCATAGTAGATGTCAGTTTTTTGTTTAAAAAGAGTTACACCAAATGGAAAAAGCCTTATATCTTCTTGCTTTATAATATAGTAAATAATTTTATAAAGATACCAAGCAAGGAGAACTGCTCCGTAAGTTAAAAGAAATTTTATTCCACTTTGGGAGGTGTATTTTGCATAACATACAAATGGAATAACGAAAAAGAAAAAGACAGAAGCATTCAAATAAATTTTACTTTTTCTTACTGTAAAAACGATATTCCACACACTAGGAGTTTTCATTTTGGCCCTCTCATCTATCTTACTTTTTAATTTTAAAAACCTTATCATTATATACGATATGATAAATATGTAAAAGCAATAGAAAATATTAAAATAAAATCAAGCTAAATGGTTTCTTTTTTATCCTGTTCCAATTATTATAAAATATGTTATTATTTTGAAAGTTTTTGTTTTAATTTTTGTAGGAAAAATAAATGGGGTGGTTTTCAGCTGACAAGGCACCAAAACCTGTTACTGGTGGAGAACGTTATCAAGTTCCAGATGATGTTTGGGCTAAGTGTCCAAGTTGTAATGCGATTCTTTATACAAAGGAATTGAGAAAAAATTTATCTGTTTGCCCCAAATGTCAATATCATTTTAGACTTACAGCAAAAGAAAGAATAGACCTCATAGCAGATAGATATACATTTGTTGAAATGAATGAAAAAATGCATTCAAATGATCCCCTTAATTTTAAAGATTCTTGGAGAGGAATAAGTTATAAAGATAAGCTAAGAAAGTCAGAAAAAAAGTGCGAATATCCATCAGCAATTAGGACTGGAAAAGCAAAAATAAATGGTATCTCTACCATGCTTGGAGTTATGGATTTTAATTTTATGGGAGGAAGCCTTGATTCTGTCGTCGGAGAGAAAATAACTTCGATGATTGAAGAAGCTATAAGTGAAAAAAAACCTGTTGTTATAGTATCCGCTTCTGGTGGCGCGAGAATGCAAGAGGGTATGATTTCGTTAATGCAAATGGCAAAAGTAAATAGTGCAATTGCAAGGTTGGGGCAAAATCATCTTCCATATATTTCTGTTTTAACAGATCCTACGACTGGGGGAGTTGCGGCTTCCTTTGCGATGATTGGCGATGTTAATATATCCGAGCCAAAAGCGTTAATAGGGTTTGCAGGACCTAGAGTTATAGAGAAAACAATTAATCAAAAACTTCCTGAAGGATTCCAGCGTTCGGAATTTTTACTTCAACATGGAATGATTGATATAATTGTAAGTCGCAGTCAATTAAAAGATGAGATTGCAAAAACGTTGGAGCATCTAAATATTTTGAGGAGTGCCTAAAAGTATATAGATTTTTTCCTTAACAAAAAATTATGGTGATATATATATGCGAAAATTTGTTTTATGTTTAATTGGTTGTCTTGGAGGTTTGACTATTTTAAATAGTTCTTTTGCGATAGAGGTTGAAGCTCCAACTGATAAATATTTATTTAAAAAAGATAGTAAGGAATACAAAAAAGAAAAAAAGCAAAAGATAGAAAAAATGATTTCGTCCGAAGCTCCTGCATCAAAAGCGCTTGACTTTAATGCTCCCGAGATCGAGTTCCTGCAAGATGAAAATCAAGTAAAGGGCTCAGGTGGCGTTATTATTTCTCATTTTGGCATTGGCGCGCAATCAGATTCTGCGGTAGCTAATTTAAAGACAAAAGATGCTATACTATATAATGATGTTGTCTTTTCAATGGACGAGGCATCAATTATGGCGAAAGAGGCAGTTTTTAATTTTGATAGTGAAAAGGGAAATTTTGATGATTCTCAACTTATTATTGAAGAAGGAAATTATAAATTTTCATCTGACAAATTAAAAAAAATAGACGATAAAAATTACAATGCGACTTCTTGTTCGTTTTCTTCATGTCATTGTTCGGATGGGGAAGATCCTTGGAGTATAAAATCAGATGATTTTAAAATTACGCAAGAGGGATATGCACAAGGTTGGAATGCAACATTTAATTTTTATGATGTACCAGTCATGTATTTCCCATATATTGCAATTCCTGTAAAGCAAGAAAGAAGCTCAGGGCTCTTAGTTCCAGAATTTAGTCATAGTAGTGAAGATGGTTTTGGATATAAGCAACCAATATATATGGTATTAAGTGACCAAACAGATATTACTTTGTCCCCATTTATTGAGACAGAAACAAGAACAGGAACTGCATTAGATTTTAGGAAAGCTTTTTCTGAAAGAAATAATATAAAGAGTAGATTTTATTATTCAGATGAGAGCGCGAGGGATGGAGATTTAAGAGGGGTCGATACAACAGGAATGTTTGATCCAACTTATGATGATGATCGTTTTGCTATGTTTTATAATCAATCTTGGACGTCTAAGAAAAATGCTGCAGTTCCGCTTACCGCTATTGCGGATATTCATTATGCAAGTGATGATTTGTTTATTCGTGAAATAGAAGATAATGATATCGCAAATAGCAATGCAAGATATCTTACATCAAAAGTGGCTTTTACGGCATCTCCTCTTGATTTCTTAGTTACAGAAGTTTCTTCTGAATATAACCAATCAATTTATACAGATGATGATTTGGTATTTCAAAGAGAACCTGAATTTAAGATAAATTCTTTAAATAATTTTAGGCCATTTGGCTACAATCCTTATGGATTAAAAGTTGTATTAAAAAATGATTTATCTGCTACAAACTTTGTAAGAGATGATGGTTATGAGGGGTGGAGGACAAATCTTATTCCATCATTGAAAGTTCCTTTTCATTATAAAAATTATTTTGATAGTTCAGCTCAGATTTCATATAACTATGCAGATTATAGTCTTTCGGAAGATAAAATTCCTGGAACTAATACTGCCTTTGATGAAGATGGAAACAGCATGGAGACAGATGTTTTCCAAAAATATGAATCGGGGGCAAGGGAAATTCCAATTTTTAATTATAATTTATCTTCAGGCGTAGAGAAAGTTTTTGATGTTGAAGAAGATTCGTTACTTTCTCGTCTTACTACTTTAGGCGCTGATAATTCTGGATCAATTTTAAAACGTTTAAAAAATACTATTGAACCATCAATTGCTTATAAGTATGTTCCAGATGTTGATCAAGATGATTTACCATATTTTGATTCTGGAGATAGAATAAGAGAAGCTGGTATCGTTACATATGCCTTAAAATCATCAATTTATGGAAGATATATGCCACGATATCCAGTATCAGAAACGATAAGTGAGCTTACTCCAGAGCTAAAAGATTTACCGTTAATTGATACGGGATCGTTGTCGAGTATAGGGGAAAATTCTGCGTATAATATGCCTAGTATGGATTATAATTTTAATAAAGGTTCAATACGAGAGTTAATGGCTTTTACCCTAAAGCAAAGTTATGATCATACTGTTGATGAAGAAAAAGATGGAATAGACAGTATGTCTGATGTCGAAGCTGATATTGATGTTTATTTTAGTAATTATTTTGCTACTAAATTTGAAAGTAATATTGATAATGACAGCGGAAGTTTTAACTCCTATGGAATTTCTTCATATTTAAGAGATGATAGAGGAGATGCATTTAAGGCTCGTTATACTTTTATGGATAATATTTTAGAGCAAATAGAAGGAAATATTGAGTTTGTATTGACCGACCGTTTAAGAGCAGGTTATTACACAAGATATGATATAGATTCTAGTGATGTTATAGAGCAGCAGATAGCTTTTAGAATTTTAAGTGCATGTGATTGTTGGCATGTTGATATTGGCGTTAGTGATAAGACAAATCCTGATAGGCAAAAAGTAATTTTAAGTTTTACATTAGGAGATCTTGGAGGTTTGACTCAATCATTTGGGGTTGGAAATGATGATGCTGTAGGAAATAACTAATTTTTTAGGAGTTATATATGAAAATTATTGTTACAGGTGGAGCTGGATTCATAGGGAGCAACTTTGTCTACTTTTTAAGGAGAAAAAGGCAAGATTGGGATATTGTAGTAGCTGATGCGCTAACGTATGCAGGAAATTTAGAAAATATAGCATCATTAATTGATAAAAAAGAAATAAAATTTATTAAGGCTGATATTAAAGATAACAAAAAAATTGATCAAATTTTTGAAGAAGAAAAGCCTGACTTTGTCGTAAATTTTGCAGCTGAAACTCATGTTGATAGATCTATTTTGGGAGCGATGGATTTTGTCGAAACAAATGTCTTAGGTGCAGGAGTTTTGCTAAATTCATGTTTGGCGCATCATACAAAAAGATTTTTACAAATTTCTACAGATGAAGTTTATGGTGCTTTAGGGGCTACGGGAAGATTTTTAGAAACTACTCCATTAAATCCAAATAGTCCATATTCTGCTTCAAAAGCAGGTGCAGATTTCTTAGCATTATCTTTTGTTAGAACGCATAAAATGGATGTTGTGATAACAAGATGCACAAATAATTATGGTCCTTATCAATTTCCAGAAAAATTTATTCCATTATTTTTAACTAATGCGCTAGCTGATAAAGAGCTTCCTTTGTATGGAGATGGAATGAATGTTAGAAGCTGGATTCATGTTGATGACCATTGTGATGCGATATTAAAAGTTTTAGAAAATGGAAGAACGGGAGAAGTTTATAATGTCGGTGGTATGGAAGAAGCAGAAATTCCAAATAAAATTGTTGCAGAGAAAATTTTAGATATTATTGGAAAACCAAAATCTTTAATAAAGCTTGTTACTGATAGGCCTGGGCATGATTTTAGATATGCAATTGATTATACAAAGATCAATAAAGAGCTTGGCTGGAAACCAAATATCCATTTTGATCAAGGCATTAAAGATACAATTGAATGGTATCTTAAAAATGAAGATTGGTGGCAAAAAATTAAAAGTGGTGATTATCAAAAATATTATGAATTAAATTATGGGAAGCGTTAGTGATATGAAATATTTTGTAACGGGATCTCGAGGGCAACTTGGAAAGGAAATTTTAGAAAGATTATCAAAGAGAAAAGAGGATTTCTTAGGTTTTGATAAAGAAGAACTTGATATTACAGATGAAGAAAAAGTTATAAAATTTTTTAAGGAAAACAGGCCCAAATATGTTGTAAATACTGCTGCTTTTACGGCAGTTGATGATGCGGAAGAAAAACAAGATATTTGTTTTAAGATAAACCAAGATGGTGCTAGAAATATTGCGAAAGGTTGTGATCTTGTAAATGCTCATTTCATTCAAATTTCTACAGATTATGTTTTTGCAGGAGATGGGAAGACGCCTTTAAAAGAAGATGATGAAAAAAATCCAAGTAATGTTTATGGAAAATCAAAACTAGAGGGAGAAAAGGATATATTAAATATCTTAGGAGATAATGCTACAATTTTAAGAACTGCTTCTTTGCATGGGCAGTATGGAAATAATTTTGTAAAAACGATGATTACTTTATTTACAAAGAAAGATTCTTTAAATGTTGTAGATGATCAAATTATGAGTCCAACTTGGGCAGGTTTTTTAGCAGATGTCATTTTAGAATCTTTTGATAAAAATGTTTTGGGAGTCTTTCATACATCAAACAAGGGGGGAATTTCTTGGTATGAGTTTACGAGGAAAATTTTAAGTTTAATGCTTGAATATGATGAAAATTTTTCCAAAGTAATAATAAATCCTTGTACGAGCGATGAGTTTCCTCGTCCTGCCCAAAGGCCGAAATATTCTGTATTTAATGTTTCAAAACTTGAAAATGCTTTGGGGCATGAAATAATGAGCTGGGAAGATGGCTTAAAGGGTCATTTGAAGGATTTAGAATATATAAGATCATAAGGAAAAGGACTTAATGGATAACGTTAATGTAGTTATAATGGCAGGTGGAGGAGGAACAAGGTTTTGGCCTCTTAGTAAAAAATCAAAACCAAAACAATTTTTATCTATATCGTCTAATGGCGATAGTATGATAAAAGTAACGGCAGATAGAGCAAAACTTTTATCAAAAGATTTGCCATATGTGTTAACAAATAAAATTTATAAAGATTTAGTAAGACAGTATGTTCCTAACTCTAAAATTATTTGCGAACCTGTATCTAAAAATACAGCTCCTCCAATTGGGCTTGCTGCGTTGTATTTGTTAAAGGAAAATCCAAATGCCGTAATGATAGTTTTGCCGTCTGATCATGTGATAAAAAATTTACAAAAGATGTCGGAAGTGTTTAATATAGCGATTTCTTTGGCAAATACTAAAAAAGCGCTTATCACGATAGGAATCAATCCTGATTATCCCCATACAGGTTATGGCTATATCAAAATGGGGAAAGGGGTTTCTAAAGATGCTTATCAGGTTGAAAAATTTGTGGAAAAACCTAATATAGATGTGGCAAAAGAATATCTTGAGAGCAAGAAATTTTTATGGAATAGTGGAATGTTTGTTTGGCGAGCAGATGTTATTCTAGAAAATATTAAAAAATGTATGCCAAGCCTTTATGATATCTTAATGGTTATAAATGATGCAATTGGAACTGATAGTGAAGAACAGGTTATTGCTGAGAATTTTCCAAAAATAGATGGGGAGAGCATTGATTTTGGTGTGATGGAAAAAGCTGAAAAGGTATTTGTTGTAAAGGCTGATAATTTAGGCTGGAACGATGTCGGATCCTTTAAAGAATGGGGAGAGAATTTTGTAAAAGATGAATTTGGAAATGTCGTAATTGGAGATTCGTTAGTTATTAATTCCAAAGATTCCGTTTGTGTTACTGAAGGAAATATACCTACGTTTTTATTGGGACTTAACGATGTTGTGGTTATTAATACAGGAAAAGAAGTGCTCGTATGTAATAAGGAAAAAGCACAAGATGTAAAGATTTTAGTAGAAGAACTAAAAAAGAAGAAAAGAGAAGATTTGTTGTAAAAAACTTTTTTATAAAAGGGAAAAATAAAATGAGCGATAGAAAGACAGCGTTAATAACGGGGATTACGGGACAAGATGGTTCATATCTAGCAGAGCTTTTGCTTGACAAAGGATATGATGTTTATGGAATGGTTAGACGTTCCTCTGTCGAAAAATATGATAGGATTGCGCATATCAGAGATAAAATCGAGCTTATACAAGGAGATCTTCTTGATGAATTTTCTCTTATGACAACTTTAAGAAAGGTAAAGCCAACGGAGCTTTATAATTTAGCGGCACAAAGTTTTGTCCCTACAAGTTGGGATCAGCCTGTACTTACAGCTGAGTTCACGGGGGTCGGTGTTACGAAAGTGCTTGAAGCAATAAAAAATGTAGATCCGTCAGTTCGTTTTTATCAAGCGTCAAGTTCTGAAATGTTTGGAAAAGTAATGGAAGTTCCACAAACGGAGCTTACACCGTTTTATCCACGTTCTCCATATGGCGCAGCAAAGGCATATGGCCATTACATTACAGTGAACTATAGAGAAAGTTATAATCTTTTTGCGTGTTCTGGAATCTTGTTTAATCATGAATCTCCAAGAAGAGGCTATGAGTTTGTTACAAAGAAAGTGACTAATGCTGTTGCTAGAATTAAAAAGGGACTTGATAAGAAACTTTTTATTGGAAACCTTGACTCAAAAAGAGATTGGGGATTTTCTGGAGATTATGTTGAGGCAATGTGGCTTATGCTTCAACAACCAAAGCCTGATGATTATGTGATTGCAACTGGAGAAACTCATACTGTAAGAGAGCTTGTGGAAGTTGCTTTTTCTCATGTTGGTTTAAATTGGGAAGATTATGTTGAGGTTGATCCAAAATTTATAAGACCTGCCGAGGTTGATTTGTTGATTGGCGATCCGTCTAAAGCAAAAAGAGTTTTGGGTTGGAAGCCAAAAGTTAATTTTGAAGGACTTGTCAAAATGATGGTAGATTATGATTTAGAGCATTGTACTGAAAGGAGATAAAGGAAAAAAGCCTCTAGAAAAGAGGCTTTTTTAGTCTTTAGGTATTTTTTGCTTGAGTGACTAGTAAAATGTTGTTAGAATGCGCTGTTTGAGTTTGTAATTTATTTTAAGGAAAGTTTGTTATGACTTTAGACAAAGAAATTGAAAAGAAAAGTATTAAAAATAATGATCAGAATGATGAGGTACTTACAGATGGAGAAACTGTATTTCATCCAAAAGTTTGGGGGGGAGAATATTGGATTGTAAATAAAGAATATTGTGGAAAGAAGATGGTACTTAAGAAAGGATATCGTTGTAGTATTCATCATCACAAAATAAAAGATGAAACTTTTTTGGTGATTTCTGGAAAGGTTTTAATGGAGATAGAGGGAGAAAAGAAAATCTTATATGTTGGAGATAAGCAATATATTCCAATTGGTGTTAAGCATAGATTTACAGGGTTAGAGGATAGTGAGATAGTCGAATTTTCGACGCATCATATAGAAAATGATAGTTATAGGGATACTCAATCTGGAAAAGTACCTGATGATGAATTTCAAAAACTTTTAATGGAAGATTGGGATAAGGATATAAGCATAAATAACTTTAAGGGAATGAAAGCGTTAGTCTTAGGGGATTTAATGCTTGATGTACATGAACACGGAATTGTTGAACGGGTTATGCCTGATGCGCCTGCACCGATTGTAAAGATAACCGATACTGATTATTTTTTAGGTGGTGCTGGGAATGTGATTTCAAATATAAAAAGTCTAGGTGGAGATGTGACTTTTGTTGGCGTTAAGGGAAATGATGAGAATGCTAGGAGAATTGAGGGGCTTTTATCGTCAAATGATGTTGATTTTAAGTTGTACGAAATAGATCTTCCTACGATTGCAAAGATAAATCTTATTGCAAAAAGAGCTAATGCAGAAAGCCAGAAGCTTTTAAGAATTGATATAGAAAAAGAAATCAAGCTTTCGGAGAATCAAGAAGATGAGATAATAGCTTATATAAAAGGGCATATTTCGAAATTTAATGTTGCAGTGATTTCTGATTATAACAAAGGAGTTTGTACTGAAAATATTTGTAAAGCCCTTATAAGAGAGGCCAAAAAGAATAATGTTCCTGTAGTAGTAGATCCTAAGGGTAAGAATTGGGGAAAATATGAGGGGGCAACAATTGCAAAACCTAATGTTGAAGAGCTTGGTGTTGCATTAGGACAATATGTCGAAAATACAAATGAGAGTGTTTCAATTGCGGGAAGAAGATTATTTTTAAGCAGTGGACTTGATTACCTTCTTGTATCTAGATCTGATGAGGGGGTTATGCTTTTTTCTAAAAACGAAAGTACGCCTTTTTCGCTTTTACCAAGCACTGATAAAATAATTAACGTTTGTGGTGTCGGCGATACAATGGTTGCAGCATTAGCGTTAGGCATCGCTTCAAAGATGAATATTAGGACTGCTGTGAAAGTATCTAACATAGCTGCAGGTTGTGCTTGTTCGAAGCAAGGTACTACTGCTGTAGATTTTAATGAATTAAATTATAAGATGTGCCTAAAAGAAGATAATTCAAAGATTGTTGATATTAGTGTTATCGATTCTTTGGTCGAATTTTTAAGAAAAGATGGCAAGAAAATAATATTTACAAACGGCTATTTTGATGCAATTAATAATTCTCATATAGAACATTTTAAGCAAGCAAAAGCTCTTGGTGATATTCTAATAGTCGGTGTAAATAGTGATCTTTCAGCCGAATCAAATCATGTAAATTTGAAAAACAATGAAATTGCAAGATTATCATTTCTTTCTAATATTTCGATCATTGATTACCTTGTAACGTTTGATTGCGATAAGCCAAGTAACCTTTTAGAAAAGATTTATCCTGATGTTATTGTTAAAGGTGGTAATTATACAGAGGATCAAATTGTTGGAAGAGAGTTTGCTAAAGAAGCAAGGATATTGCCATATATTTAATTTAGCTTTTTTATCTTGTGCGTTCCCTTAGAAGTTTTATCTTGCTATATTTTGCTGGGCGGAATGCACATTTGAGTCATTTTTTACATTCTATGATTTAAATTATCCAATAAATGTAATTTGGTTTAGATGAAATTAATTTTAATTATCATTATATTTTTATCTTAGTATTTTGTGGTGGAAAATGAAAAAAATAATTGTAGTAAATAATCCAGATCAATGGAAGCTTAATATCCCAAGTTTAGAGATTATTAGTCCAGCAGATTATTTAAAAGAAAATAGGTATGTTGGTATCAAAAATGTTCGTGTTTTTAATCTCTCATATGATTATGCTTATCAAAAAAAAGGATATTATGTTTCGCTTTTGGCAGAGGCTAGGGGTCATAAGGTCATTCCTTCAGTTAAACATCTTTTAGATTTAACTGTACAGTCGGTTGTGAAGCTTGTTTCAGAAGATCTAGATGCTTTAATTCAGCATAGTTTAAAACGAATTAAGTCAGATAATTTTGAGTTAAGTATTTATTTTGGACGAAATGTAGCATTACATTATACAGCTTTAGCACATGAATTTCATAAGCTGTTTCAGGCTCCATTTTTGAGAGTGAAATTTATTTATAATGGATCTAAATGGGAGGTATCTTCTGTTCGTGCAATTTCTTTTAAAGATATTCCCGAGCATCATCTTCCATTTATTTTTGAATTTGCAAAGGAGTTTTTCACACGAAAACGTTATGGGCAGGCTAGTATTGGGAAATATAATTATGACTTAGCAATATTGATTGATCCTATGGAAAAAGAACCTCCATCTAATAAAAAGGCATTACAAAAGTTTTTGACAGTAGCAGAAAAGCTTGGTTGTTATGTAGAATTTATTACAAAGCAAGATTATGCCAGAGTAAGAGATTTTGATATTTTGTTTATTCGAACTACAACAGCGGTGAATCATTATACGTATAGATTTGCACGTCGTGCTCAATCTGGAGGGTTGGCTGTAATTGATTCTCCCGAATCGATTTTAAAGTGTGCTAATAAAGTTTACTTGGCAGAGTTGTTAAAATCTGCAAAAATTAATACTCCTAAAAGTGCGATTATTTCTAGTATGAAAGAATTAAAGCTTATTAAAAACATAGATTTTCCTTGTGTCCTAAAATTACCAGATTCATCTTTTTCTTTGGGAGTAAAAAAAGTTAATAATAATGAGGAATTAAAAGAAAATCTTTCAGTGATGTTAAAGCAGTCAGATTTAATTCTTGTACAGGAGTTTGTTCCAACACAGTTTGATTGGAGAATCGGGATTTTAAATAATGAAATTCTTTTTGCATGCAAGTATTTTATGGCAAAAGATCATTGGCAAATTTATAATTGGGGAACGAGTGTAAAAGATGATCAATCGGGGCCATTTGAGTGTTTGCAAGTTGACAAGGTTCCAAAGCACATTGCTAACATTGCTCTTAAAACAACTAAACTTATAGGTAATGGTTTATATGGTGTGGATATAAAAGATATTGATGGAAAAGCGGTGGTTATTGAAGTTAATGATAATCCTAATATCGATGCTGGAATTGAAGATGAGGTAAGTGGTGATACCATTTATAAAAAGTTAATCAAGCATCTTATAAATGAAGTTAAGTTAAAGCAGTAAGGAGTGTAATTGTATGATACTAAAGCTTTTTGAAGGTATTGGAATAGAGCTAGAGTATATGATTGTAGATAAGGATACCCTAAAGGTTAAGCCAATTTGTGATAAAGTGATGGAGAAAATTTCAGGTAAGATTTGTGCTGATTATGAAAATAGCGATATTACATGGTCTAATGAATTAGTTGCACATGTAATTGAACTAAAGGTATCTAATCCTGCAAAAAGTTTTCAAGGCTTAGCCGATCGATTTCATGAAAATATTAAAACTATAAATTCGATTCTAGAAGAGTTTAATGCTTTTATGCTTCCTACTGGTGCACATCCTACGATGAATCCTTTAAAAGAGACTGTTTTATGGCCATATGAAAATAGGGAATATTATGATCTTTTGAATAAAGTTTTTGATTGTCGTGGTCATGGTTGGTCAAATTTACAGAGTATGCATATAAACTTACCGTTTGCTGATGATGAGGAATTTGCTAAATTACACACTGCGATTCGTTTTTTAATGCCAATTATGCCAGCAATAACTGCGAGTACTCCAATTTTAGATGGTCGTTTTAGTGGATTTAGTGATGCTAGACTAGAAGTGTATCGTCACAATCAAGATAAGATTCCAAGTATTGCGGGCTTAGTTATTCCAGAAGCTGTTTATTCTAAAAAAGAGTATGATGATAAGATCTTAAAAGTTATAGATGGAGATTTTGGTCAGTATGATCCTAAGAATCTTTTGGCTCATGGGTATGCTTTAAATAGTCGTGGTGCTATAGCTAGATTCGATAGAAATACGATAGAGATTAGAATTTTGGATCTACAGGAAGCTCCAGTCGTAGATTTGGCTATTGCGGAGTTGTTTTTTCATACATTAAAAATGCTAGTTGCGGGCAATTGGATTTCATTTGACACTCAAGCATCTTTTGTAACTGAAGATTTGGCAAGGGTCTTTTTAGGAGTCATTAAAGAAGCAGAAAATTATCAGATTAATTTTAAAAATTATCTTGAAGCATTTGGAATAAAAAAAGATTCTCACAATACAGTAAGACAGGTATGGCAGATAATTTTAAAAAGAGTTGCAAACAATTTAAGTGAATCAACAAATCAAGTTATTTGTAAGATTTTAGAGCACGGAACCCTAAGTTCTCGAATCATAAATACTCTAAAATGCAATTACTCAAATGAGGCTATAAAAACAACGTATTATCAATTAGGGGAATGCCTTAAAGAAAATAAATTTTTTAATATTAACTAATTTATGTTATATCTTTTTTTTCAGTGTTTTTTTTTGCTTTCATCAAAAAGATCACCAACGGAACAGTTTAGACTATTACACATTTTTTGAATTGTTTTTAAAGTGATATTCTCATTTTTATTTTCAAGCCTATTTAAAGTAGCAACATCAATTCCAAGCCTTCTTGCGAATTCCCGTTGGGTTTGATTTTTCCTAAGTTGCCTTAATGTTTTTGATATTTGTTTAATTAAATCTGCCATAATGATTAATATTAATTCATTTCTTGTTGCGCATGCTCAACAAATGACATATAATCAACAAAAATTTAGATACCATTCTAGTATAATTATAAATAAGAATATTTTATAGCACGCTAAAATAAAAATTTTTATTAATTTTAATTAGCTATGTGTGTTTATATTTATAGAATGGTTAACCTTATCAAAATTCTTAAAGAGGAGAGATTTAAAATGTTTAAAAATTTTATAGTTGCTTTAATGGCAATTTTTTCTTCAGCTTGTGCCTCAATTATTAGTGGTAGTCATTATGATGTTGCAATAAAGAGTGAACCAAGTGGAGCTCATTTTGAAATTCGTGATGAAAACGGAGTTTTGCAGCAATCTGGGACCACACCAAGTGTGGTTGATTTAAAAAGTGGAACAGCTTATTTTCATAAGAAGAATTACTCAGTTAATTATTCATTAGATGGATATGAAAATGAAATATAAACAATTAAGAGTGGAATGAATGGTTGGTATTGGGGAAATTTTGCTATAGGTGGTCTAATAGGTTTTTTAATAGTCGATCCATTGACGGGAGCAATGTATAGAATCAAAGACGAAGAAGTTTCTTGTCAGATGAATAAGAAAGAGAAAGAAAAATAGGATATATATTTAAAACTTTAAAAGAGAGATATTAACTTTAAAAAGATTTTTAAGTTACATCTCTCTTTTTGTTATCGTAAAATTAATACCTATAAAATGATGGCTTGTATGGTCCTTCTACAGGAACGCCAATATAGTCTGCCTGTTCTTTTGTGAGGGTTGTAAGTTTTACACCGAGTTTATCAAGATGTAATCTTGCAACTTTTTCATCAAGAATTTTAGGAAGCATATAAACTCCAACTTTATATTGTCCTTTCTTTGTAAAAAGTTCAATTTGAGCTAAAACTTGATTTGTAAAAGATGATGACATAACAAAGCTTGGATGCCCTGTTGCACAACCTAAATTTACCAATCTTCCACGAGCCAAAACAACAATTGACTTTCCGTTTGGAAAAACAAATTTATCAACTTGTGGCTTTACATTTATTTCTTTTATATCTTTATTATGCTCTAGGAAGCTAATATCAATTTCAGCATCAAAATGCCCAATATTGCAAACAATGGCTTCATCTTTCATTGCTTCAAAATGTTTTTGAGTAATGATTTTTGTATTTCCAGTCGCCGTTACAAAAATATTTGCAATTTTTGCGGCGTCTTCCATAGTTACAACTTCAAATCCTTCCATTGCAGCTTGTAATGCAATAATTGGATCTATTTCTGTTATTAAAACTCTTGCTCCATAGCTTCTCATTGATTGAGCACATCCTTTTCCTACATCGCCATATCCTGCAACGCAAACAACCTTTCCCGCAATCATAATATCAGTTGCTCTTTTTATGCCGTCTGCTAATGATTCTCTACAACCATAAAGATTATCAAATTTTGATTTTGTAACAGAGTCGTTTACGTTAAAAGCAGGAACTTTTAATTCTCCTTTTTCTGCCATTTGATAAAGTCTATGAACTCCAGTTGTGGTTTCCTCAGAAATTCCACAAACATCTTTTAAGAGTTCAGGATATTTTTGATGAAGAATTGCAGTTAAATCTCCACCATCATCTAAAATCATATTAGGACCTTTTCCGTCTGAAAATTTTAATGTTTGTTCTATACACCAATCATATTCTTCTAATGTTTCTCCTTTCCATGCAAAAATAGGAACATTATTTTCTGCAAGAGCTGCGGCTGCATGATCTTGAGTAGAAAAAATATTACAACTTGACCAACGAACTTCTGCCCCTAACTTTAAAAGGGTTTCGATAAGAACTGCAGTTTGAATTGTAGCATGAAGACAACCTGCAATTTTTGCCCCTTTTAAAGGTTTTTTTTCGCCGTATTCTTTTCTTAAAGCCATAAGTCCCGGCATTTCTTTTTCTGCCATGATTATTTCTTTTCTTCCCCAATCTGCAAGTGATAAATCTTTTACCTTAAAATCATTAAAATTACTCATAATATAAAAATCCTTTTTTTATTTTTCCTTTAACAAAACAAAAAAGAGTTTTTGATTATTACAAAAACTCTTTTTTCAACTTCTTAATATTATAAGATAAATTTATTATAAAAACGAGTGGTGGGGAAAAATAAAGCAAAAAAAAGCGCCCCTTAAGATCGCTTTTTTTTTATTACTATCAAGATTTAGATTTTAGCCAAAAAGGCCTTTTTTCTTACTTGATGTTTCTTTATCATCACCTTGTTCCTTTGGAGTATCATCAGTAACTTTTTTTGTTCCATCATCTGTGATTATCATAGATTCAACTGGAGTCTCTTCATCTTTCTTACTCTTTTCCCAGATTTCTTTAAAAGCTTTAATGCTTTCTTCAGAGAAAATGCCTCTTAATGCTTCTTCTCTTTCTTCTTCATCTTTCTTAGGATCTTTTGATAGTTTGTAAGAAATATCACCATCTTCTATACTTAATACTTGACCATTCATAGTTACTGGTATTGTATTGTCTTTTAACTCTGTTATTTTAACAGCTTTATCTTCAAATCCTGTAGCATTTTCAGAAATTGTAAATTGTAATCTTGCTCTAAATTCTGTTACGGACATTTGTTGAGAAAACTCTTCTCCTTGAGAGTTTTCAAAGTGTACAATACCATCTTCCACCTTTGTTATTGTAATTGCATGAAGTGAATGTTGATTGCCACCTTCTCCCCATACTAGTTTTGCAAAAACTGCTCCGTTATTTTCTTTTAAAAGATTTGAAAGATTATTTGCAAACTCTGCGTCTGTTGCACCAAGCTCTGCCCTAGGAACAACAAGACCTTTTTCTCCAAATACTTCTTTATAAAGTTTTGCTATTTGAGAATCTGTTAAACCATATGTCGTTTGTCCATTTGCCAAACCAGTTCTTCCATCACTTTTGAACATATTATCTGAAGCAACTTCCATTAGTGCTGCTGCTAAAATTCCACCTTTCATATCACTTTTTGCTGATAAAACTTTTTTTCTATATCCTTTTTCATTTAAAGTACTTTTAGGATCATCTAGTTGTTTATTTAAAAGTTCTAATAGCTTATCAGCCCTTCCAGACCTTATAGCAACATTTGCCATTGTGCATGCAACACAAGTTGATTGATCTCCTTGATCAAACTTATGTGAATCAGTTAAAACTGATAGGGTATCAGTAATAATGGCATCGTTATCCCGTGCAATAAGTCTATCTAATTGTTTTGTAAAATTATGAAATTCCTCTTGTGTTAATAATTCTGATTGAGTTTCTAATGTTTCAGAAAGTTGTTCAAATACTTTTTTATCAAGGTTTCCTTTCCTAACTTCTTCGTTATATTTTTCTTTAAAGTTCTCTTTTAATCTTATATTTTGTTCTCTGTTCAAATCTCTTTGTAATTTTAATTGTTGTTCCAGTCTTTCCCTTTCTTGTTCTAACTCTTTTTCTTTTTTCTTTTTTTCCTCTTCTTCTTTCTTGTCGTCTCTTTCCTCGTTTTTGATTGCATCACTTAGGCTTTGGGTAAAAGCTTTCATAAAATTTTGAGCACCTGTTTTTCCTTCTTTCCAAGTGTTTTCTAATGTTTCTATTAAAACATCGGTTGCTGTTTTTGGATTGTCTTCCCAAATTTTATTAAGTTTTTTTATATTATCAGTAAGTTCTTTTTGACTAGGAGTCCCTTCTAAAGCACTTGGATCTAGATCTTTAGAAGAAGCTAGTTTTTCTTTATTCTCAGGACTAAGGGCTGATACAACTTTGTTGGCAAGATCTTGATTTATTCCAAGAGCGTTAAGTTTTCCAGTAGCAATTTTGTGTATTTCTTGTTCTTTCTGCGTCAACTCTACACGAGATTCTGTATTTGGAGTTCCGCCTTGACTTGGTTCTCTTTCTACGGTTGGTTTATTACTTTGATTTGGTCCTTGCCCTGCTGTAGGTCCTGCTGCTATTTGTGGTGCATTACCCGCCATAATATCCTCCTAAAAAAGCTTAGTTTCCTAATTTTATTATCTAATAAAGAAACCTCATTGCTTCAAATTATACCTTTTTTTATGCTTAAATCAAAACAATGTTTAAAATTTAGTTAAAAAAGGTATAATTTTTACTTTCCAATATAAATATCAACTCGTCTATTTAATTGACGTCCTTCCTTTGTTAAGTTAGAGCCAATTGGTTTTGTCGCAGCAAAGCTGTCAACAATTAACTGATCTTGGCTAATTCCAAAAGCAATTAGGCTTGCAGCGACACTTTCGGCACGTCCTCTTGATAATTCTTCATTGTAGCTAACACTTCCTGTTTCATCAGTATGACCATCTACATGAATCCTATATGCATAAGGACTCTTTTTTAAAGAATCAGCCATTGCTTCTAAATTCTTAGTTGCTCCAAATCTAAGATTTGTGGCATCTGTATCAAAAAAAACTTGATAAATGCTAGAATTTGCGGACTTTGAAATAGCCAAGTCTAATTTTGCCTGTAAATTAAATAATTCCTGTGCATTGGCATCATTTTTAATTTTCAAATTTTCAAGCTTTTTTTCTTGAGTTATTTGAGCTGATTCAATAATGTCTGCATTCGCGCCAATCATTGCGCCTTCTACTAATCCAAATCCCGCGCCAATTGCGGCGCCTTCTCCAGCCCTGTCTGGAGTAAGTTGATTTCCGATCACAGCACCTGCACCTGCACCCCAAGCAGCACCAAGTAAAGATGTACCGACTGTTTTATCGGGCCCAGGTTGCATTGCGCACGCAGAAATAAAAATAGATAACGAAAAACCTGTTAGTAAAAATAATATCCTTCTCATAAACATTAATTCCATTAGAAAAATTTAAAAAACATCTAAAAAATCAATATGTAAAATTTTTTCATAAAAATTAACATTTTGATTCATTGAAAAATAAGATGCCACTTTTCATTAGATATTTTCGGATTTTTTGAAGATATTTATGAGTAAAATTATAAATGTAAAAAAATTCAATAAATAAAGGGGGATATCGCCTACAAATGAGTATAAGGTTTTATCTTCAATTAAAGAAACGTCACTTGTCATATATGCATTTGAAAGTGTAGGAAGTTTTTTTACAATGAAACCTTTGTTATCAATAATTGCAGATAAGCCTGTATGCGTGCTTCTTACAAAGAATCTATTATTTTCAATTGCTCTAAAACTTGAAATTAAATTATGTTGAAAAAGAGCCACTCCTTTTCCGAACCAAGCATCATCTGATAATCCTACAAATAAATTTGCACCTAGTCGATTT
This sequence comes from uncultured Bdellovibrionales bacterium, assembly GCA_964534945.1. Lineage (GTDB taxonomy): Bacteria > Bdellovibrionota_C > UBA2361 > UBA2361 > CAKMMH01 > CAZHFA01. The sequence continues at coordinate 28,545 of CAZHSB010000008.1, forward strand.
GCTTTTGAAAATAAACTAGGAATTAATTCCTCATAACAAATAAATGGAGATATTTTTACTTGATTATTATCAGTATCAGTATAATTAAAAACTTCAATCGTATTTCCTCTAGAAAAAAAAGACTCCATATTTAAAAATTTTTTTAAAAAAGGAAAAATATTTGAAAATGGAATGTATTCTCCAAAAGGAATTAAAATCTGTTTGTGATATGGAGGATAAATTTCCCCATTTTTTCCAATAAGAAAAACACTATTAAAGAGTATTTGATCTTTTGCTGACGTTCCTATAAAAGAAAGCGCACCCGTTACAAGAGGATAGTTGTTTCCAAAAAAGGGAAGGTTTTTATCTTCGCTAATATCGTTAATAGGTTCGTGAATCCAATTTGTTATTGCGCTTTCTGGCCAAACTACTAAAGTGCGTTGTTCCTTGCTTATTAAATCATTTGTTAATCTTGTATATTTTTCAACATCGGCTCTGATTATTTTCATCCCATCAATTGGTTCGATGAAAGGAATTGCTTGTACAACCGAAACTTTTGTTGTAGGTGCAATAACTTTTTTATTTAAAAGATGATTTCCATTGATAAGTAAAATTATAAAAAGAAAAGGGGATAAATATGAAATTTTTTTTATATTTATTCTTGAATCATTATTAAAAAACTGCATCAAAAATTCACAAAACCAAAACATAACGAAACTAATAAAAACAACACCTCCGATAGATGCATTTAATGATAAACTTTTAAAATAAAGTTGCGTATGACCAAAACGCCAAGGAAAAAGTTTTGGGTAGAAACTTTCTGTTAAGATGAATGAAAGAGTCGCTGGTAAAGCTAGAGATCTTAAGAGAGAGGATTTTTTTAAAAATTTATAAATAAGAGGTAATAATAAAAATTGTATTGATGAAAAAGAAGCAAAAATTAAGAAACCTATTAAAGAAAGAAAATAATTAAATTGTCCAAATTCATGAATAGTATTAAAAAGCCAAAAAAAACCTAAACAGTGAGCGATAACCCCAGTTAAAAAGAAAAATAAACAGCTTGAAGTGTTTTGCATTAAAAAAATCAATGTAAAAACAGCAATAAATCCTGTTAATGATGAAATAAAAGTATCGGGAAAAATCCAAGGAAGTGCGCAAAATACACTACAAACAAAAGATAATAAAAGAATTTTCTTTAGCAACAAGTTTTTACTCATAAGAATATAAAAAACGAAGTGAATAGATAAAAATTTAATTTTACCTATTCACTAAAATTAATTTAATTTATTTTTTAAAAGGATTTTTACAAAAGCCATTACCTTCAAGGTAATTTTCAATCCATAATAATCTATTATATTTTGCTGTCCTTTCGCTTCTGCAAACAGAACCAGTCTTTATCTGGCCAGCGTTTACAGCCACTGCCAAATCTGCAATCGATGTATCTTCTGTTTCTCCTGAACGGTGAGAAATCACAGTCGTATAGGCATTGTTATGAGCAAGCTCAATAGTATCTAATGTTTCTGATACAGTTCCAATTTGATTTAATTTAATCAAGATTGAGTTTCCTGCGCCTTTTTGAATTCCTTCTCCTAAACGCTTTGCGTTTGTTACAAAAAGATCATCACCAACAAGTTGCATTTTAGATGCTAACGCATCAGTTAACTTCTTCCAACCGTCCCAATCATTTTCATCTAGTCCATCTTCGATGCTTACGATAGGGTACTTTTTAATCCATGAAGCATAAAGATTTATCATATCATCTACTGAAAGTTCATCTTTTGTGCTTTTCTTTAAGATATATTTTTTCTTATCCTTATCATACATTTCAGAAGCTGCAACATCTAATGCTAATGAAACTTGTTTTCCAGATTGATATCCAGCATCTTCAATAGCTTCAATTAAAAATTTAATTGCATCTTCTGAAGAACCAATGTTGGGAGCAAATCCTCCTTCATCACCAAGCCCTGTTGGAAGACCTTTTTTAACCAAATTCTTCTTTAATGTATGAAAGATTTCACAAACAGCACGTAAGTTTTCACTGAATCGTTCTGAGACATGAGGAACAAGCATAAATTCTTGAAAGTCAAGAGAGTTTGTTGCATGAGCGCCACCATTTATAACATTTACCATAGGAATTGGTAACTGATGAGCATTAACACCACCTAGGTATCTAAAAAGTGGAGTTGCATTGTAGTTAGCACCTGCGTTTGCTGCTGCTAAACTAACTCCTAAAATCGCATTTGCTCCAAGATTTGTTTTGTTTGGTGTGCCGTCAAGTTCGATTAACTTTTTATCTAAAGAATTTTGATCTTCAACGCTCATACCGATTATCTCTGGAGCAATAACTTCATTAACGTTTTTTACTGCAGTTAATGTTCCTTTTCCCATAAATCTTTTTTTATCTCCATCTCTTAGTTCGCAAGCTTCGTGTTCTCCTGTAGATGCGCCTGAAGGAACTTTTGCAGTCCCAGTTGTTCCGTCTGCTAATGTTAATGTTACAGAAACTGAGGGAAACCCTCTAGAATCTAGGCATTCAAAAGCAGAAACTTCGGTTATTGAATCGTGATATAGTGTACACATATTATAAACTCCTAATTTTATTATTGATTAAAATTAATCTTATGCCTTATAAGTTTAGTATTGCTAGGAGGAAAAAACAAGGATTTAAGGGAAAAATAAACTAGACATTTGTAGAATGAAAATTTAAAGACTAATAAAAATATCTTTTTAAGACGGGTAATTTATGTTATACAATCAGATAAATCTTTTGTTTTTTTAGGTGCAGTGAAAATGAGTCGATTTACGCCATACATACTTTTTTTAGCTGGTTTTGTATTTTTAGGAATGATTTATCTTGACAAGGATGGTTATTCAAAAGTAACGGAGCTAAGAAATTCTCTAAAAAATCAAGAACAAATAAATTATGCACTGATTACAGAAATTAGAGATTACAAAAAAGAAATTCGTGGAATTCAAAATAGTGATAGGGAATTAGAAAAAATAGTTCGTGATAAATATGCTTTATCAAAAGATGGTGAAGTCGTAGTGGTATTCAAAGAACACTAATAATATATAATTTCAAATTAGCCATAAAAATTTTTTTAATTTGATGTAGCAATGTCAAAAAACGTAAGTAGTTTAAAAAGCAATATTCTAAAATAAATTAGTATTTATGGATTTTTAGATAATAATGATAAAAAATTTTCAAATACAAAATAACTGAATAAAAGATAAGAAAAAAAGACTAAAAAATGGCGGAGCCAGTGGGACTCGAACCCACGACCTCCTGCGTGACAGGCAGGCGTTCTAACCAGCTGAACTATGACTCCAACTAGAAGTTTAATTTGAATAACTAAACAACTCTATATTTTTTACAGGAAAAATATTTTAAAAGCAATAGCTTGATGCAAAAATTTTAGGAATAAATTTTGATAATAAAAAATTTTATTTTTCTATATGAATTTCTTCTCATATCTCTAGAAAAATAAACAAATAATGTAAATTTAAAAATTTCATAGGGAATATCACACATCTATTATGATTTCAAAAATTTGAGAATGCGATGTGAGTTTATTTTAAATTACTTCAAGTAATATAAATATTTACAAAAGAAAACAAAAAGTTATTTTAGCGTATAAAATATATTATTAAAAATGTCTAGCATGTCAGGATAAAGTATTTTATGATCTTAAAGTCAATTGAGTGTAGTTTTTTTTGTGGGTGTAAAGATGGCGCAGGAAGTTTTTAGCGTTTCGTACCGTCGTGATGAAAAAGATATAGCAATAAGTGAAAGTTTTTCTGAAGAAATGAGATCAATGAGAAATAATTATGTATTACAAAATTTTTTAGAACAAAAAGGGTTCTTCAGGTTGCAGGAACGTTTATGCGAGATGATTGATACTGTCACTAAAATGGCAAAAAATACGAAAGACGAAAAAGATGAAAATGCATTTTCTCATGAGACAAGTCATTTAAAACCAGATAAATATTCGTATCCTTCAAGAGTATCTGACAATATATTGGTTTTAGATATTGGAGGAACTCATACGAAGGTTGCTTACAATAAAAATGGAGAGACTAGCATTATATTAGATGAAGATAACAATTTTTTTGCGGCAAAAAGTTTAGGCTTGTATGACTTGGATTTAGAAAATTTTATTGATGTTGTGGCAAAGGAAACAAAAGCAAGGATAGGAGTAGATTGCAATATAGAAGCGATTGCAATTGTATGGTCAAATACGATTGAAGCCCAACCTGTAATGAATGAAAAATATGAGGGAATAACTGGTACTACAATTGGAGTTGGTGGTGATTTTTACCAAAAAGGAGAGTGGTTCATTTCTGGTTTGACCAATGGTTATGACTTAGGTGATGCTTTCCATAAAATTTTTGATAAAAATGAGATCCCTGTACGTACGTTACTTATGGCTAATGACACTGTTTTTACTTTGAAAGCATTACCAAATGCAGATTCTGGAGTTGTTATATCTTCGGGATCTAATGCTACTATGCTTGGGAAAGACGGAACAATATTAAATACAGAAATGGGAGCAATGATTTTGCTTAATGATAGATATCTTTCTGATATAGATTTAATGGAGTCTCAGTTTTTAAATCGCTATTCGGCCCAATATATATGTTCTGGAAAATGGCAAAATATATTTTTAAGAAATTATGTAGTAGAGGCAGGTAAGGCTGGAATTCAAGATTTGGAGAGGATCGCTACAGATCTAGCAGAAGGAAATTTTTTAAGAACAGAGGATATCTCTGAAACCTTAAATGGTAGATTTCCGTATAGAGATAAGTATCCAGAAGCAGAAGAAGCTTTTTTAAAAATATGTGAAGCCTTAATAAATAGAGGGGCATTAGTTGGCGCAATCCTAGTATATTCTTCTATAGTAAATGAATTAGATGAATTAGAAGATGGAAAGAGGGTTAATATTGCATTAGATAGTGCGATGGCAAGGCATATGCCTGGTTTTTTTAATGGATTAAAAGATAATTTAAAGAAAATCATGCATGGAGAAGATAAGGTTAATATTGTTTTGCTTGAACCACAAAACGGTGTACCTGTCCCAATTCTTGGAGCAGTTAATGCCATAAAAAGATATGCATAAGCTTGTATGAGCTTATAAGGTATTAGAAAGGTAAAAAATAGGTTATGCAAAAAAGTAATGTGTTAAGGTTAGTAGATTCTCAAGTCTATTACGAAAACAATGTTGAGCTTGTTAAGTCAAATAATGTGACAACGCATTCACTACATAATTCTATTATGTATCAGAATAAATTAAACCCAAATATAGCGTCATTTTTTATAGAAAAATATTCTAAGGTTGGAGAAATCGTTTTGGACCCTTTTTGCGGTTTTGGTACGATTCCGTTAGAAACAAATTTAAAGAAACGAATCTCTTATGCATCGGACATAAATAAATTATTTTTGAAAATTACGAAAGCAAAGTTAAATCCGATTACATTTTCTAATCTTGCAATGGTTTTACAATCTATTGATACTAAAAGATTAGTAAAGCTTGGAAATTATGAAAAATATTTTGCACCTTTTTTTGATATAGATACATACAAAGAAATATTATCTATTAAAGAATACATTGCAAAAAATAAAGATAATGTTTCTTGTTATATTGAATTTTTGCTTGCCAGTATTTTGCATGGTCCGAACTCAACTTTTTGCTCTACTCCCACTTATCAAGAATTTTCAATCACACCAAAAGAACAACATCAGATAAATGTTAATAAAAGAATTTCTCCAGAGTATCGTCCTGTTATTTCAAGATTGCTAAGAAAAGCTTCTTTTAATGAGCAAGATCTCTTTCCATCTTTTTTAGAAGATTTGCAAGATCAAAATAAAATTTACTTAACAGATGCTAGAAATTTAAATTATATTGCGTTTCCATCGATTGACTTAATTTTGACCGAGCCTCCATTATTTTTTGATAAATGTAAAAAAATAGATTATTGGCTAAAAAATTGGTTTTGTGATGTTGATGATTTAAGAACTGAAGATACGGAGGTGTTTGATTTAAATTCTTGGCTTGATTTTATGAACGAGGCATTGATGGAATTTGTTCGTATATTAAAGCCTACCAAAAGAATTGTATTGATATTAAGGGATTTTGATAAGCATAATAAAAATTTGCTACATAAAGCACTTGTAGAATTAGTTAATAAAAACTTATCACGTTATCTTCTTCCAGAAAAATGTCTCATAGAGGAACGGAAAGCTCATTCTGATGCGTTAAATCTAGAAAAACAACAATTGCGTGAAAAGTTGCAGTACAAATATCTTGTTTTAAAAAGATTATAAAAAATACTCTGTTAAAAATTTAATGTTTTTTGTAATATGACAACAGTTTGTATTTAAATTGGATTTTTATTTGTTTTTTTCGAAAAAGGAAAGAAGTGGTTATGAATTATCTTTTTGAGGTTAGTTGGCAAGTTTGCAATAAAGTCGGTGGAGTAAATACTGTAATAAAGTCTAAAGCTAAAGAAGCTGTAAAAGAATATCCAAATAGGTATGTCCTTTTTGGTCCTTTGTTAGATGAAAATCCAGAATTTAAAGAATCAAAAGAAAATGAATATGAAGAGCTAAAAGATGTCCTTTTAACACTTAATCTAAATTTTAAAGTTGGTACATGGGAAACTGATGGGAATCCACTAGTCGTTTTGATAGATTACAAAAATAGGTATGAAGTAAATAAGCTTTTGTATAGTTACTGGAGAGATTATGGTGTGGATTCTTATGGATGTCAGTGGGATTTTATAGAACCTACTCTTTTTGGAACCGCTGTAGGAGAAGCGATAGTTGCAATTTATAAAAAACTAGTAGCGCCAAAAAAAATTAAAGCAGTTTTGCAATGTCATGAATGGAGAGTTGGCTCAACGCTTCTTTATGTAAAAAAACATTTATCGGAGATGGGGACGGTTTTCACAACGCATTCGACTACTTTAGGACGTTGTATTTCTGGACTAGGAAGAGATTTATTTAAAGAGCTAGATAGGATAAATCCTATTGATGAAGCAAAAACTTATGGGGTTTCCTCAAGGCATATTCTCGAAACTGTTGTTGCAAGAGAGGCAGATTGCTTTACGACAATTAGTGGCGTGACAGCACTAGAGGCGACAAAGGTACTAAATAAATCTCCAGATTTTGTGATCGAAAATGCTTTGTCTTTTAAAGACAAACAGGGCTTTCCAATAGATAAAAATTCTAGAGATGAAAAGCGTGATTTTCTATTAACATTTTGTAAGAGATTTTTAAAGAAAGATTTATCAAGTGACACAAAAATTTTTGTGACATCTGGAAGATATGAATTCGAAAATAAAGGATATGATGTTTTGTTAGAAGCTTTGGGGAAAATTGATAAAGCCTTAATGGCCTCGTCTTCTTCATCAGAGGTCGTCGTTTTGTTCCTTGTTTCTGCTGGAGATAAAGGAGTTCATGAAAATGTAAGAAAAAGAGTAAAAGATGAAAATTTTACAGAAGGGTCAGTGGGAATAACAACACATAGATTATATGACGAGGCTCATGATCCTATAGTAAGTACTTGCTATAAATTAGGGTTAAAAAATTCCCAAGAAAATAAAGTAAATATTATTTTTTCTCCTGCCTTTTTAGATGGAGTTGATGGAGCTTTTGATAAAAAATATTTAGATGTCTTGTCTGGTGCAGATTTAGGAGTATTCCCATCTTTTTATGAACCTTGGGGATATTCTCCTCTTGAAAGTATGTCGGTAATGGTTCCTGCAGTAACTACAGATATAGCGGGAATAGGTGAGTGGGCTACTAGTTTAAAAGATCATAATGGGCTTCTTGTGATAAAAAGAAAGGGGCAAAATAGAGATGTTGTAGTAAAAGAGCTTGAAGATTTAATGTTCGCATTCATGAAAAAAACTGCAAAAGAAATAAATACACTTCGAGAAGCTTCATATAAGCTTGCAAGAAATGCTGATTGGAGCAAGGTTTATCATAAATATATTGAAGCTTATAATAAAGGTTTAGATAATGCAGAAAAACGTTTTGACATTTTGAGCGCTGATATAAATAAGGCTGTTAGTGCTAAAATGATACAAAACACAAAACCATACTATAGGTCGTTTACAGTTGTGTCGGATCTTCCAGAGGAAATAAATAAAATATATGATCTTGCCTATAATTTGTGGTGGTGTTGGAATCCTGATGCTAGATCTTTATTTAATATGCTAGGAGATGAGCTTTGGGTAGGAACAGGTTGTAATCCTGTTAAGATGCTAAATATTTTGCCATCTGAAAAAATAGTTCAAAAATGTAAAGATAAAGAATTTATGTCTCTTTACGATACTGTGATTTCTAAATTTGAATCATATATGAACGATAAAACTTCATACGTAAAATATGGTGACAAGCTAAACAATAAAAATCCTGTGGCATACTTTTCAATGGAATATGGATTCCATGAATGCATGCCAATTTATTCTGGTGGATTAGGAGTTCTTTCTGGAGATCACTTAAAATCTGCATCTGATATTAATATTCCACTTATTGGCGTGGGACTTTTTTATAGAGAAACGTATTTTAAACAAATAATCAATAAAGACGGTTATCAAGAAGAATCATACGAAAAGCAAGATTGCTCAATGTTACCAATGAAAGCATTGTTAGATGAAGATGCAAATGAAGCTAGAGTAAGTGTAATGTTGCCTGGGCGTGTTTTATATCTTCGAATTTGGATAGTGAATATTGGTAGGATAAAACTTTATTTATTAGATTCTGATTGTGAAGAAAATGAACAAATGGACAGAACGTTAACTGCTAGGCTTTATGGCGGTGATAGACGAATGAGAATTAAGCAGGAAATTGCTTTAGGAATTGGAGGTGTAAGATTAATACGTGATGTCTTAAAATTACAACCCGCTGTTTATCATTTAAACGAAGGTCATTGTGGATTTCTTGTTCTCGAAAGAATAAATGAACTTATGCAAAAAAATGGCTTGAATTACCAAGAGGCAAGAGAAGCTGTTAAGGCTTCGACTGTGTTTACCACTCATACACCTGTTCCTGCAGGAAATGAGGTTTTTGAGTTTGATCTTTTAAGACATTATTTATCATATTATGTTCAGAAATTAGGAATAACATGGGAACAATTTATTGAACTTGGTTGCGAAAATCATATAGGAGATACAGATAAATTTTCGATGACAGTTTTTGCATTAAAACTTACATCTAAGGCAAATGCCGTTGCAAAACTTCATGGTGTTGTTAGTAGAAAAATGTGGCAAAATGTTTGGAAAGGAATTAATGAAGAAGATCTTCCAATCTTTTCTATTACAAATGGAATACATACTCAGACATGGCTAAGCCATAATATGAGGAATCTTTATGATAAATATCTTCAAATAAAATGGGGCGTTGATGATGATTCCTTATCAGTTTGGTCTGGTATTGATAAAATTCCAAATGAAGAATTTTGGACTGTTAAATTAGATCAAAAACAAAAGTTTATTGATAGAATAAAAAATAAAATAAGACAAGATTATGAAAGACGTGGTGAAAGTAGGGAACTTATTGACGAAACAGTTAATAATTTGCACGCAGATGTTTTGACAATTGGTTTTGCACGTCGTTTTGCGACATATAAAAGATCTGATTTATTTTTAAGGGATTGGGATAGAATTGTTCGTATATTATCAAACCAAGGAAAACCTGTGCAAATAATTGTAGCTGGAAAAGCACACCCTGCAGATGTTGCTGGAAAAGAAATTATTCAACATATTGTAAAAGCATCAAGAGCTCCCGAGCTAAAAGGAAGAGTTGTATTCTTAGAAAATTACGATATGGGAATTGCAAGGCTTCTAACAAGAGGAGTTGACGTTTGGTTAAATAATCCTGTGAGACCTCATGAAGCTTCTGGAACTTCTGGAATGAAAGTTTGCCCTAATTTAGGAGTTAATTTTTCTATTCTTGATGGTTGGTGGGACGAGGGATATAACGAAAATGTTGGATTTAAAATTGATGCGGGACAGGAATTCAATAATAGAGATTATCAAGATGATATGGACAATAAAGCAATGCTTGATATGCTTGAGAATGTGATAGTTCCTATGTATTACGATAGAAATGACAAAGGATATTCTGAAAAATGGATGAGAATTGCTAAAAACTCAGTTAAAGAATTGAGTCCATATTTTAGTACTCAAAGAATGTTAAAAGAATATTATGATTTAAGTTATGAGCCAACTAGTCAACGAAAATTTTTATTAGAACAAGATGATTATAAAGGATTAAGAGAAATAACAGAATGGAAGCGTCAAATTTCTAATATGTTTTCTACTGTTCGTATATTAAAAATCAATGTAGACGGAATCACAAGTGATCTAATGCCTGCAGGTGGCAAGGTGACAGTTTCTATGCTTGTGGACCCAGGTAGGTTATCAAAAGATGAATTGCTTTCAGAACTTGTTTTAATAAGGCGAGGCGATTCAAAGGAAGAATCTTTGATAGTTAAAAAATTTGATTTTAAAGAAATTACTGAAGATAACATGCTAGAGTATTCTTTAGTATTTGAAATTGCCGAAAGTGGAAATTACTCGTATGCTGTAAGGATTATGCCGTATCATAGGCTTTTGTCGTCAGTAAAGGAGACAGGGCTAGTCTGCTGGGGCTAATCTTAGATGGTGCTTTTGGCGATAAATCGTATAAAATGAAAAAGGGAGGATTTTATAAGGCTTGTATATACCATTAGAATCATCTTTATTATTTTTTAAATTTTTCATCTAAAATAACTGCCTAAAATAAGAGGATGAGAAGTTGTATGTATTTTTTATTGTTTAGATAAAATTGAATTATTTATTAATATATTTTTTTCTGTTAATACATCCATGATATAATTTTAGTTATTTCAAAGAGAATGGCGCTTTCTTTTTCATTTAAAACTAAAAATTTTATTTACAAGATAAGTTGTTGAATGTGATGTGTCAAATATTGCCGCATTAGAAACTCCATATAAACTACCTGAGAATTAGCTTTCCTGAAGAGAGTAAATTTCTTGGCAATCGAATAATCATCATGAACGCCATCTTAAAGTCTTCGACAAAATTCAAGAAAAAGGGGCTTATATAATTTTTTGAAACTTAAAATTATATGGCGCATCAAATATCATAGGTCCAGCCGTTTTATTGGAGAGTTTTTGTTAAAAATTATTTTTTATGGTTTATTATGAAAGAGTTTTTATTTTTTATTGCAAGATTAACTTATGGAAAATTAAGCCATGTTTGGGGAGAAAATCTCTTAAAAAAACAAGATATTTTGTCAAATTTTTCAAAAATTTTAAAAACTACATATATTTCTTTATTTTGTCCAATTCTTCTTTTTGCGCAAACACCAACTCCAACAACTACATACGTTAATGTAGGTTCTCTTCAGTCAATAAGTGCGGGAGGGGCTCATACATGTGGAGTGACGACAGATAGTAATAAATCAGTCTATTGTTGGGGCAATAATGGTTTTGGTCAATTAGGAAATAATTCTACAACAGGTAGCAACGTGCCAGTTCAAGTATTAGGTGGGGAACAAGGCGGGACATATTTAACAGGCGTAAGCCAAGTTTCTGCAGGATATAAACATACCTGCTCAGTAACGACAGGTGGAGTGCTTTATTGCTGGGGATTAAATTGGCATGGTCGATTAGGAAATGATACTATGGCAAATAGTAGTGTGCCCGTTTTGGTAAAAGATACAACGGGGGAAGGCTATTTAGCAGACATAAGCCAAGTTTCTTTAGGATATTCTCATAGCTGTGCAGTAACAACACGCGGAGAAGTCTATTGTTGGGGTTATAATTTTTATGGGCAAATCGGAGATAATACTACTTTGACAAGGAAGATTCCAGTACGAGTAGTAGGCATCGGAGGAATCGGAACGTTATCAGGGATAAGTCAAGTTTCATTGGGATACAATTATACCTGCGCAGTAACATTTGATGAAGCAGTTTATTGTTGGGGGAAAAATTCTTATGGACAACTTGGAAATAATTCCACGGAAATAAGCAAAATACCAATCCGAGTAAAAGATGTATTAGGAACAGGTTTGTTGTCTGGAATATTTCAAGTTTCTGCAGGTTATTCTCATACGTGTGCAGTAACTATGGAAGGAACAATATATTGTTGGGGGAAAAATAGCTTTTGTCAGTTAGGAAGTGATAATAGTTCAAATAGTAGTCTTCCAGTACAAGTAGTAGGCATGGGGGGAGTCGGAACGTTATTAAACATAAAACAGGTTATTGCTTCTGGAGATGGATCAAACAAGACTGAGCAGACTTATGCTGTGGCAATAGATGGTAGCATATATAGTTGGGGATATAATGAATATGGGCTTGGTGATAGACTTACATATAGTAGTTGTACTCCAATACAAGTAAGCAATATAGTAGGAGATGGCTTTTTATCAGATATAGTTCAAGTTACAGCTACTAAACGTCATGTTTGTGCGAAGACTTTAATTGGAAGAGTGTATTGTTGGGGGGAAAATTCTTATGGACAACTTGGAAACAACTCGACTACAAATAGTAGTTTGCCAGTTAAAATCTACGATGGTACTGGAACAGCGTCATGTATGGTTGCATGTTGTTCGCATTGGAATTATACGAATGTTGGCGAAATTTGTTCTGGAGGGGTATATGGATGTTATGGCGCAGGGGATTATAGCGTTGTGTGTCATGCGTCTGTATCAACTATAACGTCATCAAATACTTCTATTACGAAAGAGACTAGTATATCGATAATAAATCCAGTGTTTACATCTACATATACGACAACAGAGTCTTCACAAGATTATAGTATGACATTTGATTATGGTAATTTGTTAAAAAAATCTGAATATTGTAATAATAATGAATATAGTCAACTTAAAGATGACAATATAATGATGACAGCTATTGGTTCATTACAATCTATAAGTACTGGGTATGATCATACATGCGGAGTGACGACAGATAGTAATAAATATGTGTATTGTTGGGGAAATAATGAGATAGGGCAACTTGGAAATAACACTAAAACAAATAGTAGTATACCAATACAAGTATTAGGAGGAGCGCAAGGTGGAACGTATTTAACAGGTGTAAGTGAAGTTCAAGCAGGATTTGGTCATACCTGTGCGTTAACAACGAGTGGAGCAGTCTATTGTTGGGGTGATAATGATTATGGACATTTAGGAGATGGCTCTACAACTGTTAGGTTGACCCCAGTTAGGGTCATAGGGGGAGCACAGGGCGGAACATATTTAACAGGCGTAAGCCAAGTTGCCACAAAAGGTTGGTATAGTTGTGCAGTCATTGTAGATGGCTCTGTTTATTGTTGGGGAAGAAATAAGTATGGTCAATTAGGAAATAATAGTAAAGTTACAACTACCTCACCAGTACGGGTACTGGGAGGAGCGCAAGGTGGAACTTATTTCAGGACGTGACAGTGGTGCCGGTTCTAGCTGTTCTACGTGTGTTATAACGACGAGTGGAGAAGTGTATTGTTGGGGATATAATGAGTATGGTCAATTAGGAAATAATTCTACAACAGATAGTAGTATACCCATACAAGTGTTGGGGGTTGGTGGAAGTGGAACGCTGTCAAATATAGTGCAAATTTCTGTAGGAGTTTATTATGCCTGTGCCTTAACTGCATCTAAAACAGTGTATTGTTGGGGCTCTAATGGTTCTGGACAATTAGGAAATAATTCTACTTCTACAAGTAAAACACCTGTACAAGTAAAAAATGAAGCAGGAACTGGGTATTTAACAGGCGTAAGTCAAATTTCTGCAGGGGGGGGATTACATATAGATGCTGGCTTTAGTTGTGCAGTGACAACGAGTGGAAATGTCACGTCCTGAAATAAGTCCACACATTTTGATGGAGACAGGAGATGGGAAAA
>CAZHSB010000009.1:0-21871 GCA_964534945.1 uncultured Bdellovibrionales bacterium
GAACATTTAGCACGCAAAATTTTTAGGTTCGCCCTTTCAGGGCAACAAAGATTTTCGAGAAGGATAAAAAAGGAAATACATTCATTTTAGAAAAACGCAGGAGAAAAAATTATTTAAGCGAAATCTGACGAATTGCTTCATAAAGAACAATTGAAGCTGCATTGCTTAGATTTAAACAACGAACATTAGGACATGACATCGGAATCCTTAAAATTTTATCTTTTGGATACTTGCTTAAGAACTCTTTGCCAAGCCCCTTGGTCTCACTTCCGAAAACTAAAGAATCACTATCCGAAAAAGTGGCATCCCAATATGTCCTTTCTCCAAATTTTGAAATTAACCAAATATTAGAATCTTTATTTTCTTCAACATACTCTTCCCAAGTTTTATATGTCTTAATATCTACATAGGGCCAATAATCTAAACCTGCTCTCTTTACCGCTTTTTCAGAAATATCAAAGGCAACATTTCCAACCAAACGCAGTTTTGTTTTTGTTGCGGCACAAGTTCTAGAAATTGCCCCCGTATTTTGAGGAATTTGAGGATTTACCAATACAATATTCATATATTCATCTTTATTTTATTAATAATTTTAACGATAATAAAAAGACTTGCTTTTTCTAAAATTGAAAAGTCTAATTGTTAATATATGTTAATTTTAATAGAAAGGGAATAAAAATGGCATTTAAAAAAACAAGATCTGAAACAAAAGAATTATATCAAAAATGGTTAAATAAAGCTGAAGAATTTATCAACTCACGAAAGTCTTGGGAAATTCTAGTAGGAGGAATGGTAATAGGTGCAATCCTTGTGGCGTTTTCTCAATTCTTTTTTGCATTTGTTTTTGTTATCGCAGTATGCGGTTTTGTTTATTATTATTTATCTCCAGAAACGACATCAGAAAAATCTAATGATGTAGATATTACTCATGATAATAAAAACGATGATGAAAAATAAATAACAATATTATTTTTATCTTAAAAAAATCTATTGTTAATAATGTACTAGTGCCTTAAAATTAAAAAAGGTTTTTGTTTTTTTATATTATTTGAATGGATTTTTTTCTTAATTTATTATCAAAAATAAATCTTGAAACTTTCAAAGATTTTTTCTCAAGTCAATATGCGTGGATCGCGTTAGCTGTTTGGTATATGTTCTTAGCGCTAATAATGATTTCATGGATGTCATTTATGGCAATAGTAGGAACGTATGCAGAACGCAGAATCGCGGGTTTTATTCAATGCCGATATGGGCCAAATAGAGTTGGATTTTTTGGGCTTTTTCAACCTTTTGCAGATGGAATAAAGCTTTTATTTAAGGAAAATTTAATTCCAAAAGGTGCACATAAATTATTTCATTTAATGGCACCAATAATTGTTTTTACAGGAGCATTATTCCCCTTCGTAGTTTTACCATTTAGCGAAACCTTAAAAGCTTCATCAATGAATTTAGCAGTCTTATATATTTTAGCTTTTGCCGCAATTGAAGTAATTGGAATTTTAATGGCAGGATTTGCAAGTAATAGTAAATGGTCACTTATTGGTGGAATAAGAGTAGTTTCTCAAGTACTAGCATACGAAATTCCACTTGGTCTATCTGCTTTAGCAGTTGTTCTAATGGCAGGCACAATGGATTTTTCAAAACTATCTTTATGGCAATCAGAAAATGGAATTTTTAGTTGGACAGTTTTTAAATCTCCATTTTTATTCATCGCTTTTTTCATATTTTTTATTTGTGGACTTGCCTCCGCAAAACGAGCCCCTTTTGATTTACCAGAAGCAGAAAGTGAATTAACTGCAGGATTCCACACTGAGTATTCTGCAATGCGTTTTGCATATTTTTTTATGGCAGAATATGCGTCAATGTATGTTGTCTCTGCTTTTTGCGTGATGCTGTTTTTAGGTGGTTGGTCTGGTCCAATTCCAAGATTTGATTTTATAAATAATCTTGATCTTGCCTCAATAAAAGATATGTTCTTTTCTAGTAATACTGCGAAAGATTTTTTTGTTAATCTTTTTTCTAAAAATAATTTTTTATTTCTCCTACGAGAATCAATAGGAGTTTTTAATATAATTTTGAAAACATTTTTCCTATACTTTTCCATGATTTGGATTCGTTGGACCTTTCCAAGACTTAGAGTAGATCAATTTACATATTTATGTTTAAAAGTTTTATTACCTACTTCGCTTATTTGTCTTATTGGAGTTATGTTGCAAATGGTAATATTTTAAGATTTTGAAAATTATGAGTTCATTTAAAAATTATATAAAACATATTTATTTAGGAATAAAAACAACACTTGTTGGAATGTTTATTACAATAAAATATTTCTTTAAAAAAAAGATTACTCTTTGCTATCCAGAAAAAAAAGAAAAATTGCCATTATCCTTTAGAGGAATGCATAAATATAACCAAACTAAGTGCATTGGTTGCGGTTCATGCGCAAGAGCCTGTCCTGTTTCTTGTATTCAAATTGATTCGGAGGGTAAAGGAAAAGATGCTAAAATTAACGATTTTAAAATTGACTATGGGCATTGTCTTTTTTGTTCCTTGTGCGAAGAAGCTTGCCCATTAGGAGCGCTTTTTTTAAGTTCACATTATGATTTAAGTGTAAATGAAAGAAAGGAATCTATAGTTAATTTTGCAAAAAATTTAAAAAAGGAAAATGATGAATAATTTTTTTACACCTCAAAGTATTTCTTTTTTTGTTATAAGTTTTGTAGTAATCATTTCCGCAATTTTTGCAGTTTTTTCGTCTAATATAAAAATAGCAATTTTTAGTTTGTTTTTTACTTTTTTTAGTATCGCTGGATATTATGTTTTATTGTTTTCTGATTTTTTAGCAATTATGCAAGTTGTTATTTATGTTGGAGCAAGTTTAGTTCTTCTATTGTTTGCAAGTTTATTAGTTGATGCAAAATTTTTAAAAGGAGAAACTTCTTTTAAACTAAAAAGCATATCAATTATTTTTAGTATATTATTCTTTTTAATTATCCCTCTACAAATTATTTTTTCATCTATATGGAGTGGAGAAAATTTTGCAATTCAAAAGACTTTTCCTGTAACAAGAGTCATAGGAAAAGTCTTATTATCTGAACAAGTAATTGTTTTTGAAATATCTGGAATGCTTCTTTTGTTAGCTTTAATTGGCGCAAGCATAATGTTAAAAAAGAAAGGATAAATTTTTTTATTGGGTGAATAAAATGGCAACTATACCTCTTAGCTATTATTTAATAATTTCTGGAATTTTATTCTCGCTTGGAATATTTTCTATTATTTCTAGAAATAATGTTTTTTCAATATTGATTGGTGTTGAGTTAATTTTGAATGCCACAATTTTAAACTTTATGGCGTTTTGGCGTTTTAATCCTGTTTTTAATACAATTACTGATAAAGTCGCAGGTCCTTTAATTGGAATTTTTATAATGATAGTTGCAACTTGTGAGCTTGCAGTATCATTAGCAATTTTAATAAAAGTTTTTTCTAAATATAAAACAGTTAGAACAGATTTTGTTGACACCATGAAATTTTAACTACTTTTCACGGTATTCAAAGTTAAAATTATATATTCTTAGATTGTGATTTTGATAATTATTTAAAAATTCCCTCACGCTACTTTGTAAATTGTAATCTTAGATAAGAAATTAAAAAAATGGCTAGAGAAAAATCCATAGCCATTTTATACGATTTATCACGATAAGTGCGATTTAAGAAGTCTTATATTTTATGGTAGTCATCGTGTCAGTTCTAAAGCTCTGTGAAAACCATTCATCTTCACCATCAAATCTCATTTTAATATTAATCCTTGAAGGCAACTTGGTATCATTATCAAAATAGAAAAATTTTCGAGCATAATTTTGGTTGCTTACATTCTCTTCTGTCCCACCAAATATCATATCTCCTAATGGCACATCATCTGTATTTTCCATTTTTATTTCTACAACTTTATCAACATTAGAATATATATGTGGAAGAATAAAGACAGGTTTTCCATATTCTGAGTTTGGATCAAAAATCATATCATTTGTTCCACCCTTAAAAACATTTATCGTATTTTCACTTTCATCAGTAGCCTCCGTTATAGAAGTAACCTCCTGCGTTGCTTCTATCGTAGGTGAAGCTATTTTTAGCCCATCTAAAAATGATTGCTTTTTTTCCCAAACTTCCTTACTTTCGGTCTTCCCCGCAACTCTATCTCTCATTTTTTGAAAGTTTGCTAATGTTGAAACATCATTTGTCGTTATCTTATCGATAACTTCTTCAACATTATTTTTTCCCGTACTCTCATCGATTACAACTGGATTTCTTCTTAGTTTATTTTCTTTTTCATCAAGCTGAGATTTACCAAAAGCAACTCTCTTAATAACACGGCTTATTTTTTTAGTTATACTATCCCCTTTCACCATATTTCTTAAAATTTTATTGGCTGCTTTAAATAACGGTTGAGCTTGACGATTGTCTTCAGAATTTAGTTTATCAAATACTTTTTTTATTCTATTTTTAAACTTATCGGCTAATGAAGAATCGGTTTTCTTTAACTGATCATACACAAGTGATGTATAAACAAAGTCTTCTCCCATTTCCTCATTTCCTATAGTAGCCCCACTTTTATCTGTCCCCACAAGTGAATTCATCATATCTGCCATAGAATTTTTTAAAGATTCAGTATCTAAATTTTCTGCACTATACGCTGTTTTTAAATCTGATATAGTTGTCATAAAATATCCTTTTTATATATAAAATTTAAATTCTATCCAATTTTATTTATAACATTCATTAAAAGCTGGTGCGCATTTTCCATGATTTTTGTAAACATAGAATAAATACGAGATGCTTTTTCATATTTATACTGTGCAACAGTTTGAATCTGCTCAGTTGTGGCAGTGGACTCAAGACCAAGCTCTTTCGCCAAACTTTCCGTATCCTTTCCAGAATACGCTCTCATCAAAAGATCTTCAGCGTCACTAAAATTTGAAGCCACTTCAGCTCCTGCCTTTTCATAATTTTCTAAAGTTAGCTTATTAAAATCGTTCGTGATTTGACTTACATTTATGCTCATAATAATCTCCTTTTAAAAAATATTTTATAAAAAATATTTCCATTGTTTTTAACCAATTTAGATATCGAAAATAACTTTTAAAAGTTTCTTATTTTTTCGTAATAACGTAATTAAAAAGATATTGTTGAATAACTCCTCCAACTTTTGAATATATTTCAAAAGGAAAATCACCATTATATTGTTCTTCTATAATTTTTTTAATCCATCTATCTATAGGAAAAGCCTCTATGTCATGTAAGGCAAATAGCAAAACACAATTTGCAACTTTTTCTCCTACGCCATAAATACTTTTTAACATTTCTTTTTGAACATTAATTGATTTTTGATTTTTTAATTTCTCTAAAGAAAAATTTTTAACACAAAGACTTTCTGAAAATTTGCTAATATATTTATCTCTATATCCTAAGCTTAAACCTTGAAGCTCTTCAAGATTAGATAATTTTTCTTTTGTTGGAAAAGTATAATATTTTATTCCCGTTTCTTTATCTTGTTTTTCCTTTCCAAATTTTTTACAAATTTTTTCAATGGTGCTTTTTATTTTAGGAATATTATTCCTTTGAGAAATTATAAAACTTATTATTACTTCAAAAAGATCTTGCCTTAAAATTCTTATACCAGCTCCATATTCAACAGCCTCTGATAAAAATAAATCTTTTTTATCTACACAGTTTATTATTTTCTGATAATTTGTTTTAAGATCAAAAAAATCATACCAATAAGAATCAAAATCTTTTTGTGTACAAAAAAAACAAATTTGTTTTTCTGTTTTTTGAATAGCTTTTAAAAATTTATTTTGAGAAATTATATTAAATGAACCATCAGGGCACTCATTCATTCTAAAAATTTGTCCGCTATTTGCAATTTGTTTTAAATTAAAATTAGGAAAATTTTTTACTATCATATTTACTGATTTATATTTTAATATGCATTTGTATTTTTAAAACCACAAAATATTGTAAGAAACAAAATTTTTATATCAAAAAGCAAAGACCAATTTTCGATATAATACAAATCACACTCTATTCGCTTATCAATTGAAGTGTCCCCTCGCCAACCATTTACTTGTGCCCAACCCGTCATTCCTGATTTTACCTTATGACGAAGCATATAAAGAGATATACTCTTTCTAAATTGTTCTATATACACAGGACGCTCTGGACGTGGTCCGACAAGTGACATACTCCCACTTAAAACATTAAAAAGTTGCGGAAGCTCGTCTAAGCTATAGGAACGTAAAATCTTTCCAACCCGAGTAACACGCGCATCATGTGCCGTTGTCCACCCCGGACCTGCTACTTCTGAGTCTTGCTTCATTGTCCTAAATTTTAAAATCTTAAACGATGATCCATCTAAACTCATTCTCTCTTGTTCATAAAAGCACGGGCCTTTTGATGTTAGTTTTACAAGTATTCCAATTACAAGCATCAATGGAGAAAAAAAGATAATCAATAGTATAGAAAAAATAATATCAAAAATTCTTTTTATCCAAAAATTTACACCATCAATTGTTGATTCTTGAAGACCTAAAACTGGGAGCCCATCAAAATCTTGAATAGAGCCTCCTACACTTATAAATTGATAAACATCAGGGACAATTTTTACATCTACAACAGAATCTCCCAAAACTTTCATAATCGAAGGAAGCATTTGATTATCTTCTAATGGAAGTGCCACGACAACCATATCAATCTGCTTTAATTTTAAAATGTCCTTTAAATCCTCATATTTCCCGAGCACGGGTAAAGTTGCATCGCCTTCTTCCTTTCCATTTTTACTTAAACACCCAATTAACTGGATTCCATAATCTTTTCTTTTTCTAAATCTTTCTGTTAAATCCCTAGCTACCTTTCCACCACCAACAATTAACATAAATTTTAAATTATATCCCTTTCTCCTTATATCTCTTAAAATCTTTCTTAGAAGTGTTCTTTCTAATATTCCAAAAATTATTGATAAAAAACCAAAGTACACAAGCACAAGCCTTGAAACTTCTAACGTTTTTTCTTGAACTAAATATGTATAAGAAATCAATACCAGAATCGCTACAAAATTTGCTCTAATTATTAAGAAACTTTCATATCTTTTTTTTCTTGATGTTCTTTGAGGGACATATAGTCCTCCAAATCTATATGCTAAAAACCATATCGGGAAAATAATAATCAAAAACCAAAAATATTGCGCAAATGGAGGAACACCTTTATAAACAGGAATTATCCCAGATTCAAATCTTAATAAATATGCCGATACCCAAGCAATTGATATAAAAAACAAATCAAAAATCACAAAAAAAACTTCAAAAATTTGTCTTTTTTCCTTTAGCATAATTTTAAACTTTTTATAAATAATTCCCAATCATCTTTAAATTTATCCTCAAAAAATCTTAACGAACGATTAATGCAATTTTGAGGTAAAAATTTATCTTCATTTTTAACAAAAAAATTAATGGCTTCGACTAAATTATCTTCTCGATTACCTTTGTTTTTTATAAAAACTCCTGTTTTAGATGTTACATCATCATTTTTCCAATAACAAACCCCATCTATCGTTTCTTTTATTCCCCCTGCATAAAGCCCAATTACGGGCTTACCGCTTGCCAAGCATTCAACAGGAACAATTCCAAAATCTTCTTTTCCATCGAAAATCAATGCACGACAATATTGATAATAAAATGATAATTCATCATCAGAAACATTTCCATAAAATTTTACATTTTCTCCGGCAATCGATCGTAATTCTTGTTCCATAGGACCTTTGCCTATAACCCAAAGAGGAAGATTTAATTTTGTACATACTTTAATAACGACATCTGGATATTTATAGGGGACCATCGCGCCCGCGAGTAAAAAGGCGTCTCCTTTTTTATATATTGTATCAAAAGCTTTCCATTTAGGATTACAAGGAGGATAAATAACAACTGCATCTCTTTTATAAAAACATCTAACTCTTGCTTTTATTAATTTACTTATAGCCACAAAATAATCTACATTTTTTGATGAATATTTATCCCAGTATCTTAACGCTAACAAAACAGGATACAAAACATATCGAAGTTTTCCAAAATAATGTTCTGTCTGATCCCATACATATCTCATCGGAGTAAAAATATATGAAATGTGAATCGTACCTGTTGGCTTTTTTATATTTTTTGCAGCTGCATGACTTAACGAAATAATTAAATCATATTCTTTAAAATCAAAACTTCTTATAGCAAATGGAAATAATGGTAAAAAATAACGATAATATTTTTTAATATTTGGTATCTTATTTAAAAAAGAAACCTTTTTAACTCTATCATCAATTTTTTTTGAAGTAGCTCCCTTTATATGAATCATCGTAAAGATATCAGCTTCAGGATATATGTCTAAAAAAGCCTCTAAACACCTCTCTCCACCTCTCATACCAGTTAGCCAATCATGAACTAATGCAATTTTCATTTTTTTAATATAACACAATAAAATTTTTTGTAATAGATTGATAGAAATTGAAAATTAGAAGCCTTGCGCTATACGATCGCCACTCGCTACTTCTTTTTCATCACCTCGCTTAATAATTTTACCTGTCACTTGGCTATAAACATCTAAGGTTCTTAAAATTATATTCTCCTTTTTATATTTTTTTAAATGCTTATTATCAACCGTGTAAATAAAATCTCTTTCTAATGATAGTTGAAAAAATGTTTTTATAGCTTCATAAAAACTTTCTTTGCTCATACTACTTGAACAAAAATCATTCCTTGATAAAATTTCACAAATAGCGGGGACAGGGCGAGAAACAACTGGCACATTTAAAACTTGAGCATCAAGAGCTTGAATACAAAACCCTTCAGCTAAAGACGGGATTAAAAGTGCCTTGGCATTTTGAACAAGGCTCGATAACTTTTCTGATGAAACTGCTCCTAAAAATTTCACATTAGAAGAAACTTTTTTATTCTTTATTTCTTCACTTTTTAAAAGTTTTTCAATACCGAAGCCAACCAAAACAAGTTTTGGGACATCATAATTAGGGAAACTTTTCTCTAACTGATTATATGCCCACAAAAGGTCATCTAACCCTTTATGTGGCATTGTATTTGAAAAAATAGAAATAAAATATTTAAAATTAGGCGCTTCTTCATTGTTTAAAAACTTAAGTGATGAAGAATTTGGAATTACAACAATTTTATCTTGATGATTTTTAGCATAAGAGAAATTTTGAATTAAATCTTTCTTAGACGATTCACTCACTGTGATAATCTTAGAAGATCTTTTTAATGTTGATGCAATCCAAGGCTTAGAAACAAATGGATAATAAAACTTCTTAGGATTCGTAATATGTATAATATCATGTATTGTGGCAATCGTTGGAATATTAACTCCAAAAGGAAGCGTGTAATGTGGAACATGAAAAAGATCAAATTTAGAAAAATCAACTTTGTTTTTTAACGAAAAACTCTCTTTCATAGAATACGACTTTGAATCATCTTCTATTAAACTAATCTCATTTCTCCAAGAATACTTTATAATTTTTTCTTTTGTAGATAGCAATGTAATATCAATATTTCCATTTGCTAGAAAACCCTCTATTAAGTTTCTTAAATAAGTACCAATACCCCCGTCATCTATTTTCTTGGCATCAATAAGAACTTTAAACCTATTTAATTCTTCCATTATTTATACCCTTTAATAAAACTATATAACTTTGCCTGCCCTATTATCACCATCAGAATAATTATACACATTTCTTATCGTATAAATTTTCTTTCCCTGAGATTCATAATATGTTCTCAATAAAACTTCCGCCAAAAGCCCAAAAACAATAAATTGCATTCCTATAATTCCAAGCATTACTGCAAGAGATAAAAGTGGCCTATTCCCCATAGGAATATGCATGAAAAATCTTTGCCACCAAAGATATGCAAAAGTTATAAAGCTAATCGCTTCAGAAAACAATCCTAAAGAACCAAACAAGTGTATTGGACGTCTTGAATATCCAAGTAAAAATTTAACTAATATTAAATCTAAGAATACCCTCACTGCTTTTGAAAGACCATATTTTGATTTTCCATATTTTCTAGCTCTATGATTTACAGGAACTTCAACAATTTTTGCTCCCATTTCATTTGCAAGCGCAGCAATAAACCTATGCATTTCGCCATAAAGTTTTATCCCTCTTGCCACATCTCCTGTCATAACTTTTAATGAACAACCATTATCATGAAGATAGACGCCCGTAATTTTCGCAATAATTTTATTTCCAATTTTACTTGGAAGCGTGACTGTTAATTTTTTATCTTGTCTATTTTTCCTCCAACCTGCGACCATGTCATATCCTTCCTCTAACTTTTTAACCATCATAGGAATTTCATGCGGATCATTTTGTAAATCCCCGTCCATAGGAATTACGATATCCCCTCTACTATTTTCAAACCCTGCGGCCATTGCTGCCGTTTGCCCAAAATTTCTTCTAAAATCGATGACAACAAGGTGAGAATCATTTCTTGCACATTCTTTTAAGACACTCAACGTATTATCTTTTGAACCATCATTGATGAAAATAAGTTCATATGGTCTCCCCATTTCTCCTAAAACACTTGAGATCTCTGCATAACATTCTTTAACGCTTTCTTCTTCATTATAAACTGGAACAACAATAGAAATACTTTGCATAATTCTTCTTTCCCCTTTACTATTTTATTTTAAACAAAAACTTCATCATTATATAGCAAACTTTCTATTTATCAAAATTTGAAAATTCCTCTTCATATGCTTTGACAACAGAGTCCCAAGAATACTTCTTTAATGCTAGATTTTTTGATAATATCTTGTATTTATTAACTTTTTCTCTATTGCTCAACAAATCTTTTAATATGTTAGACAATGCTTCAAAATTATTTTTAGGGTAATAAATTCCCGTATCTTCTAACACTTCAACATGTTCAGGAACATTATTAGCAACTATACAATTTCCATGCCCCATAGCTTCAACTAATGCAGGATGAGTTCCCCCAACTTCCGTTGCTTGAATATAAATTTCTGCGCCATCTCTTAATTGCCTATAAGCATCATTAAATTGATAACCCGTAAAAATTACATTTTCATTTGCAATCGCCTTTAATTTTTCTTTGTATTCTTTTGCATAAGGCGCATCACCAACAATTACTAAAGGTACATCTGTTTTTATATTAACATACGCACTAATAACCCCAAGAGCATTATTTTCTGGCTCTAATCTTGATACATATAAAATATAATTATTTTTCACTAAATGAAATTTTTCTAATATTTCATTTCCCTTTGGCAATACAGGATCTGAACCATATGGAATTACAATACTATCTTTTTTATATCTTTCCTTATAATAATTTTTTATAACCTCAGCATCAGAAATAATCTTTGTGGCAAATAATACTGATGCCTTTTCTCCTAATAGATACCAAGCTTTTCCAAGAGCATTCCATTTTTTCCTTTCTCTTTCGACACCATCTACATTTATTAATAAAGGAATTTTTAATAATTCTATTAAAAATGCAAACGGACTATTGGCAGCATTACAAAGTAAAATGATGTCAGGTTTATCTTTCATAAAAAAAAGTGATAAAAAACTAGTCAATGCACTAATTGGCGTTTCTGTATATTTTTGCATTATCGTCGAAGTTACCTTTATATTTATTCCTAAATATTTTGTTAACCCTTTATACTTTTTTAAAAACGGCTTACGTCCAAAAACCGTCACTTTATATCCCTTTCCAACGAGTCTTTTTCCAAGTTCTTCTGCAAAAGTTTCGAATCCTCCATAATTTGCAGGCACCCCTCTTGTTCCCATAATAGCAATATGATTTTTTTTATTTTCCATAGCACAAATTATAAACAGATGAAAAAAAATAATATAGAGGGAAAATTAGCAGAATTTTTCTTAAGCAATAATTATTAAATTAGGATTCAATCCTTTTAAACTAGAGATACCAACTTCATCAATTTGAGTTCCACGGATATCAAGCTCTTCCAACTCGTCCATTTTGTAAAAATATTGTATTGAATCATTTGTAATGTTTGTATTTCTTAAACTCAATGTTATAAGTGGCATCGTAGAAATCATCGATATTGCTCTATCATCAATGTCCGTATCGTTTAAACTTAAAAGCTCTAGTCCCGACAGCTTACTTAAATACTTCATACCTCTTGAGGTAACATTTGTCCCATCTAAATTAAGTTCGATTAAGTTTGGAAGATATTCAAAATTTTTTAAATCTACATCACTAATTGTTGTTCCCTTAAGATCTATTTCTTCAACTTTTCTAAAGATATCTTGCTTAAGCTCGCTTAACATATTATTAAAAATATCAAGATAGGAAAGCAAAAGTACAGTGCCATAACAACGTAAAAATTGTGCCAAATAAACAATATTATTATTTTCATAAAAATTTGTCGGCGATAACTTTAAAGATTGAATTTCGCTATCATCGATATTGCTTCTAAATTCATAAATATCTTTTACATCTTCTCTCTTAATGGCATAACGTGCCCTACTATAGCTAATGCATTCTTTTTGATGGTTTTGCTCTTTTGTAGATGGAACATCTAACGTCCTTGCAGAAAATGGCGGTTGCTCTTTTCCATTGATCGTCATTTTTACATAAATACTTCTTGGAGATAAATTCATTATATCAGATTGAGAAAATGTCGGCGCTAATTCATAAGATAATTTCAACGCGTCATCTGCACCCGTTGTAAAAACTATCATGCTAGCGATATTTCCAAAAATCGTTTCAACAACATCTGGCGGAAGTTGCCCCAAATATTGATTCGCCATTGTTAAATTTAATCTATATTTTCTAGCTTCACTTAATATCTGTTTAAATGATGCCGTTACAAATGATTGAATCTCATCTACATAAAAATAAAAATCTTTTCTTTTATCTTCTGGTATGTCAGCTCTAGACATTGCAGCATGATAAATTTTAAAAACCAAAATAGATCCTAAAAGAGACGCGTTCTCATCACCTAAAATACCCTTAGGAATCTTTATTAGTAAAATTTTATTATTATCGATTATATCTCTAAAATTAAATTTATTATCTGTCTGTAAAAATATATTTCTTAAATATTCACTCGCTGTAAATGCATCAATCTTATCAAGAAGTGGAGCAACGGCATCATCATAAAATCTTTCTGACCATTCATCATATTCATTAGTCCAGAAATTTTTAACTGCACTATCAGAAATGCCACGAACTAAATTTAATCTATATTGCTTATCAGTTAAAATTTTTCTTATTGATAAAAAACTTTCATTTGGTGCTTCAAATACAGCAAAAAGCGTATATCGTAAAAGATGTTCTAATCTATCATGCCAAATAGAAGAAAATACTTTTTTAAAAACTTCTATAAAAGACAATGCAAATTGCAATCTATAATCTGGAGAAACATCAGAAAATGGGTTAAATGTAACTGGAAATTCAACATCCGTAGGATCAAAAATTACGACATCTTCTATTCTACTTTTTGGTATTATCGGCAACAAATTATCTATTAAATCTCCATGTGGATCTAAAACACAAATCCCTGCACCGTTTACAATATCACTTTTGGCCAAGAGCTTCATTAATGAGGATTTTCCAACTCCAGATTTCCCAACAAGATAAAGATGTCTACGTCTATCTTCTCTGTGAATTCCAAAATTTATTTGAGTGTCTCTATAATCGGTTTTTGCAAAAAAAGAAATATTACGATCCTTTATATCAATTGGTAGATTTTTTGGTGGTCCCGCTTTTACAGATAACACTGTGGGAGTATTTGCGATATCTTTTAGTGTTGGAACTTGCCATAAAGTAACGACTTCCTTTACAGAAAGAATAAAAGGTTGCCTGCTAAAATCTCTACTTTGTAACTTTATTAAATCTTCTTCTCTAAAAGAAACATCACTTGTAACATATTTATTAAACGCACTATCAAAACATTTTAATGCACCTACGACAGATAACACATTATTGGTTAATCTTTTTTCCAAAACATCTTGAGTGCCCATACTTCTTTTGCAAAAAGAAGCAACTTTGATATTTACAGAAAAATGCTTCAATTCAAAACTTTTATTAACTGAACTTTTTACATAATCATCATACGGCTTATCATTAACCCAATATTTTAAAGTCGTACACATTCTTAATATCCTATCTCTTTTTATTTTTGCTTTTACAGCCCTTAAATACCTAGATGTTGGATTAAATGGACGACAAACAATTTGCATCATTACATTGTCATCAGGCAAAGCTGTTGAAAAAGAATTTAAAATCATAGCGATGCTACTAAAAGAACATTCCGAATAATTCTTAACTGGGAAAATATCTTGGCGAGATAAATGAACATCAGTCACTGCGATACAACATTCTTCTTCATCAATTTCTGCTAAATAATCAGGAATTTGCTTAACCTCTGACGTCGGAAGTATTGTATAAATAACACCTTTTAGCAGGTTGGCAACTATTTCATCTGCTATAAACGTAATATATATAATCTGCTTGGTACAAAAAATTTCTAATGAAAATTTATCATCATCTTTTAGCGTTTTTACCATTCCACTAAGTAATTCATCTAAAAATCGCGCTGACGAACCCTCAGACATAACACTAGAGTCTGTAAAATCCCTTGGTATGTGTATACAAAAAGTCTTCATTACCTATAACTATTTAAAATCACACGCTTCGCATCATGCAAGCTAAAACTACATAAAAATAAAAAATCACAATAATATATTGAAAAACTAAGAATGGAGAAACTTAAAAAACTTCGGTCTGAATCTTACTAAAAAAAGAATCCTTACGCAACGAAATTACAAAACATCGACTTGCTCTATAAACTGGCAAACAAAATTATTTAATAGATTAAAAACATTATCATTTTTTGCATCTAATTCACCATCTACCAAAATTGTTAATGCTTTCTGCCTATCACCATCGTTTACAGCACGCCAAGCTTTATAAGCTGATATCCCTTTGTTTTTATACGCTTTTTCTAAATTTTCTAAAAAATCGATTCCTTTTTTTGAAAAAAATCTAACGTCATAATTTATACAAATTTTTAATATTGTATAAAAATCCCTATCTGATAATTTTAACCCTTGAAAAGATATTTTTTCTAAATATTCCATTGCAATATTCAACATGGCATTTGAAAAAACAAGATCTTTTTTTGTCCTAGAAAAAATATATAAAAAATTAAATGCCATTCCTAGATATTTAAGGGAAGAATTTTTTTTGGGAAGATTTATGATTTTTTGTTTTAAAAAATCAGCTCGATGCCTTGGCAGATGCTTTTTTAGGATTTCTTCCCTTCCATCTAACGCAATCTCTTTTGCTTCATTTTTATGATCTAAATAGTACTTTATCTTATCACTTGCTTCATTAACATCATTTTTTGTATATGTAATTAAATGCTTTTTATCTTCAAAAATATTTAATAAACCATTGGTAGATCTTTCTGTAAGAAGCAAACTTCCTGTACCCATCGCTTCAAAAACCCTAAAATTTAAATCTCCCTTTACGGTTTGATTGATGACAATTTCGCTATAAGGAAAGATTTCCCACCATCTTCCTTGTGTACAAAAGACATCTGTCTTTTCTTTTAATTTATTAAAAAATTTTACTCTGTCAGCATTTAATTTTTCATCTAAAGTGCCTACAAATACCGCACCATATTTTTTCTCATCACTTACATCTACTATTTTAGAAGCCCATAAAGGAAGCCACTCTATGTCGTCACCACAAAAAAGATTCAAATATGGAATATAATCTTTCATAGCAACAAACATTTTATCAAAAACGTGATACAAGTAACTATGCAACTCATAATGATGATGTACGTCGATAGAATAAAATATTGTAGGAATTTCTAAATCTTCTAATCCAGTAATATATAGAGGCCCACTATTATCAAACATCACAACAACATCAGGCATAAAATTATTCGGCAATTTTGCGATAATTTCATGAATATCCATGCAAAGTTCAAGTTTAAAATCAAAATCACTTGAAGTTCCAACGCTTAAAACAGTGTCACCGTCTGCTCTCCACTCATCTTTAAACCAATTTTGATTTATCAATAAAATATTCATTACATTTGTGCATTACTTTGACACGCAACCTTTTCTTCAATTAATTGTTTTAGCTCAATTGCATTTTGATAATCAGGATTAAATAAAAATACTCTCGAAAGAACATCTAAAGCTTTTTCATAATCAAATTTTTTATAATAACATGCAGCTAAAGAATACAAAAAGTTTAAATCTGCAGGGTGAAACTCTAAATAATTTTTTAATGTGC
Source organism: uncultured Bdellovibrionales bacterium (assembly GCA_964534945.1). Lineage (GTDB taxonomy): Bacteria > Bdellovibrionota_C > UBA2361 > UBA2361 > CAKMMH01 > CAZHFA01. Next base: position 16,353 of record CAZHSB010000009.1, read on the forward strand.
TTTCTAAATCATCTAATCTATCTAACTTATAAGAAAGTTCTATTATCCCTAAAACTCCTCTTACATTTTCTGGATTAATTTTTACTGCATTCATATAACACTCGAAAGCCTTTTCATAATTTTTTTCCTGCGTGTAATAAAGTCCTAAACCTGAAAAAGCGACATCATATTTAGGGTTTATCGACAATGAAGATTCAAATTTTTCTTTTGCACCTTGCCAATTGCTAGACGTTGCTTCCACAATACCGATATCACACATCGCTCTATATGACATTGGATTCTTTGTCATAACTTGTGATAATATCTCTACTGCAGAATTGTTATCGCCACTTATCATTAAACTTTCTGCCTTTAAAATATTTACATATTCTCTATGCTCATCATTTAATGAAGAATTTTTCATAAGCTCGTCAATCCCTCGATTAAAAACATCATATTGTTTTTTCTTCTTAGCCTCTTCAAGGTCCGCTAACTTTATATCAACAGAATCTATACTAGAATTAGGAAAAGTATCATCTATTTTTTCACTATCCATAAGAATTTCTGTTTTTGTATTTTTACGGGAAGACTCCATATCCTTTTGCTCATCAATTTTACTTTGCATTTCATTAAGTCCCGTATAAAAAGGCATTTTCTCTCTAACAATTTTTAAAGCATTATCAGCCTTTTCATAACAACCTAATTTATACAATGCTCCTGCATAAGAAAATTGCATATCAACATTATCAGGATATTTTATCAAATATGTTTCAAGGGCATCTTTTAATTCTAAAAATTGATTTGAAACATAGGCGCATTCCATAAGTTGTAAAATCGTTACTATTTGATATGGATCTTTTTCTAAAGACATCATAAAAATTTTCATTGCGCCATCAACGTCTCCTTGACGCATCGTACATATTCCAAAACCACTTAAAGATTTGACATCTTGATTATCAATTGCTAACGCTTTTTCAAAATATTTTTTTGCAATATCAAAATTATTTCTTGCAAGTTCTACAGCTCCAATGCTTCGATATACTTTTGGAGATGGAGATTGTTTTTCAATCTCATAATAAATATCTAGCGCACCAGAAAACTCACTTTTCTGCGCCAAAGCTTCTGCTTCTTGAAATTTTTCTTCAAACATACTGTCATTAATACTCTTGTCATAATCTTTTGTGCTATTATCTGTTACGCTAATATTAATGTTCTTCTCTAATATTTCTTGATAGGCTTTTATCGTCTTATCTACATATTGGTTCCATGTAAAAGACATTGCATATTCTTTTAGTCCATACTTTTTAGGACTATAAAAAGCAGCCAATACTGCATTCTTAATTGAATCTGGAGAATATGGATCACAATAAAAAGCATAATCTTTTAGATAATCTTTCGTAGTTCCTGTATCAGATGCGACAACATTTGCACCGTAATATGCAGCTTCTAAAGAGACAAGCCCTGGTAGTTCATAAAAGCTTGGAAGACAATGAATTCGACATGCACTATAAGCATCTGCAAGATCTTGATTGCTTAATCTCCCAAGAATTCGAGTCTGCCCTTTTCTCTTAAATCCTCTTATCGCCATTTCATAATTTGGTTGATAAGAAAAACCACCACCAATTAATACAACAGGCATTGCAACATCTTCTAATGCTTTTAAAAGCATCAATTGGTTTTTTCTTGACTCGAACCTTCCAACGCATAATATAAAATCTTTCATTTTATATTTTTCAACGAATCTATTAGCATCTCCACTTTCAGGAGTATTTAATCCAAATGGAATCTCATACATTGGAGCTTTCGCATCATAAATTCTTTTTATGTTTTTACTTTCGCTTATTCCACTTGTAAACAGTGCTGTAGCATTATCACAAATCCATTTTACATTAAAAGTTTCTGATGGATTAATTTTAGAGAAATCAATTTTATTTTTTTCATAAAAATCTTTATCTTGTCCGTAACTTTGATATTGTTCCATAAAGTTAGCAACAGCCCATGATTGATTATGAAAACTTGAAACATCTTCAAAAAGTGATGTAACGACAAAAGGAACTCCCTTAGATTTTGCCTCCATAGCAATGTTTGTTGAAAATTGAGGCGTCGCAAAATTAAAAATATGAATAAGATCATAATCTTTAAAATTTTTCTCATGATCAAGATCAATATCAACCATAAAACCTTTTTCACGCAAACCGTTATATAGATTTTCCATAACTATCGTATCACCACCTCGTTGAGTTACAGCATTTGAACGGTTTACAATTAATATTTTTTTATTTTGCATTTGCGATTCCTTACAAGTTATTTTTCCATTAAACTGTTTCCTGTTAATTTCATTAGGTTTTAAAGCTAACTCTTTAAAAATATTAGCTATTAGTTTTGATGCAATTTTAAAAGAATGTGTGCTTAAAAATTTTCTTGTATTTTCAGATAGATACGATTTTATCTCCTTGTTTTTTAAAAGAATTTCTGTGCTTAGTCCCGCAGGGAAGCCAGAAGTTAAGTGCCAAGCACAATTTTTATAATCTTCAAACATAGGAGCAAGAGAGGTAATTAGCGTTGCACCATTCATTAAAGCTAAGTTCCCCGCGCCAGATGATTCATAATATGAAGATTTATAATTTAAAAAAACTAAATCCGCACTTTGTATATATTCATTTAATTTCTGATCTGAAATAAATTCATTACAAATTTTTATATGTGATTCTAAATTATAATTTTTTATGAGTGTTAATAAATCATTATAATATTTCTCACTATTAGGATCTTCTTTTAATACTGAACCTACGATAACACCCTTTACTGCAATCCCTTTATTAAGAGATTCAATAACTGCCTCTAATATAACTTCCATTCCCTTATGTGGTTGAATGAATCCAAAAGATAATAAAAGTTTTTCGTTATCTAAAACGCCTAGCTCTTTTCTTATTGCTTCTTTTTGATAATACGAAATTTTTTCTATTTCTTTTAAACTAAGAGGAACAACTCTTATTTTTGATGAGGTAGCGCCATTTGCAATAATTTGCAATTTATTTTCTTCACTATGGACTATTATCCTATCCGACAAAGCAACTTCATCTTCTAAATTTTTATCAAGAGAGAAAGTATTATGAAGATGAAGAATAATTTTTAATCCATCTTTTTTTAATTCACTCATTAACGAAACGAAATTAGAATTAATAAAAAATGAATAATGACAATAAAGATATAAAATATCTATTTGATTTTCTTTTATTACATTCGCCAAATATGAGAAATCTTTACTTTGTTTTTTCCAACATCTAATAACATTTTTACCATCTTCTTTAAGATCTGCATTCTGAGAATCTTCTGCTAAAATTGTAATATCACTATTTTTAAATTCTTCTAAAAGCATTTTTGCATAACTTGCAAGTCCGCAAGGTTGATTCCATGTAGTTAAAAAACCTATCTTAGGATTAAAATCCTCTATTCCACTTACACAATAATCATTAACTTCTATTGCTGTCTTTTCCCAGTTAAATTTTTTATAAAAATTTTCACTAGCATACTTTGAAAAATCTTTTAATTTTTGCGGAAAATCAAAAAGCATGTCTAAAGTATTTGTGAGTGCCGCTTGAGAAATATTATTTATCAATATTCCACTTTTATTATCCTCAACACACTCCCTTATTCCACCGACATCAAAAGCAACTATCGGGCACCCCGAAACTTGTGCCTCAACAGCCGTTAAGGGAAAGCAATCAAACCATCTCGATGGAATAATACAAACTCCTGCCTCTCTAAAAGCCTTTGCAACTTCATCTTGGCTTACTGCCCCATGAAATTTTATATTTGGATATTGTCGAGAAATCTCTTTTTCATCAAATAAAGTTTGTTTTTGTCCCCAAAGAGATGCAGAACCGTAGACATCTAATATTAAATCAGGATACTTTCTAAGAAGATCCATTGTTGATGATAGTAAAATATCAATGCCCTTATGCGCGACTAATGCGCCAACAAAAACCATTCTTTTAAAATTTCTCTTTTCGATATCACCTATAAAAAATTTTTTTAAATTTGCACCATTATATATAACTTGTATTTTATTTGGATCTGCTCCCCCTTGCACTATCAACTCTTTTTGCGCATTACTTACACAAATAACGCCATCACAAATTCTAGTTAAAATTTCTGGTTTTATACCAAAAGCGCCACTTGAGGGATCATGACAAATTAAAAATCTTTTTAAACAATTTTTTTCACTTTGGGATTGAATAATCGGAAGTGCTCTACATGCAGAAATCAATATATAATCATCTAGATCTTTAGCCCTTTTAAAAATTGAAGCTATATCATAATTCTCACCAAAATTCCAAAACTCAACTTCTTTTTTAATACATTCTTTTGAATCAATTAAATTTGCGCACACTATTACACGATGTCCTTGCGCCGAAAGAGCAGAAGATAGTGATAGCGTGGCATTCTCTGCACCACTATTTTGTCCTACTAAATGAAGCGGATGATCCGAATGGAAAAATAAATATGTGTTTTTACTCATGTTATCTAAAACCCCATGCATGTTTATAATCTTTTGATAATTAAAAATTCGACACAAATGTATGATGCAAAAAAAACGCCTATCGTTTCGTGCTTTTAAATGATTTTATAAATATTGCAGAAAAAGATAAAAACGTTATCATAAAATTTAGTGCGTGATTTAAAAATGGAACAGAATGATAAAGACTGAAATTAAAGATTTTTTTTCATATCCTAAAATGCTTTTAAAAACTTTTTTAAAGCTTTTAACTACTCCTAAACTTTTGGTATATACAATAATCCCATATATTCTTTCTTTTTTTATCCTCTTAAGCACTTTTTACCTTGGTTTTGATAACATGGAAAGAATCATAGGATTTTTTACGGATAAGTCTTCTGGCTTTTTTTATTATTTATTTTGGATAATTTCATTTTTTATAGTTTGCATTGTAACAAGCGGATTGTCATTACTTGGGGCAATTATACTAGGTGGATTTTCAATAGATTTAATGCTTGAAAAAATATTGATAGAAAAAAATATAATTCATAATGAAGGAATAAAAATAAAAGATCTATTAAAACAAAATATAAAAAGTATTGGTGCTGATATTTTAATTGCCATTATCTTAATTTTATGTTTTCTCATGACATTCTTATTAACCTTTGTCCCATTATTATCAATTCTTCCAATTCTTATAGGTTCTTTTACTTTAGGGCTAGGTTTATTTGATAGGATTATGTCTGTAGCCTTATTCTCACCTAAAGAAAGGATACATTTTGTAAAATCTCATAAAACAAAAACCCTATTTTTAGGAATATTTTTTACCATTGTATTCTGCATTCCACTTGGAAGTATCATTTTTATGCCACCTGCTCTCATAATGACTATTGATGTTTTTTCTAAAAATTTAGAAAATGACTCTATCCTTAGGAACGGAGTTGGGGTGGTATGATTGATGAATATTTCTATCCCTTCCATAGGATTTAAAAATACCTTGTGTGGCTGACCATAAAATTGATAACGAACCATTAACAAGATT
>CAZHSB010000009.1:21971-35879 GCA_964534945.1 uncultured Bdellovibrionales bacterium
TCTTTTTCTTTTTCTTGAATTTTTAAATAATCCTCATAAAGAGACGTTTGACTATTCAATAATTCAACTAATGATCTATAAATATTACTTTCAAGAGCCATTATATTTCATCATCTCCAAAAAAAACTTTATTTCTAGCAAGCGCTATCTCATCATTTATGTCTTCTACAAAAGATTTAGCTAACTCTTTTGCCTCTGCCCCTTTATACTCTCCCTTATCATAAAGCTCTTTTAATTTAGCTAGTTTTTGTTCTCTTTCCGAAAGAATATCTGATGCAGAAAGCTCAGAACTAATGTATTTAGACAAGCCAACATTTACCTTATCATTTGTGTTCAACGTAGCATCTGCACTAACATTTGTATCAGAATTTTCTTGAGAAACTGTTGACGCAGTTTCGGAAGATTGATTTAAAATTTTTGTTAATAATGCCTGTCTTATTTCAGAATTATTATTTATTTCCATTTATTAGCTCCTACTAAAATTAAAACTTTGAGTCTCATTTGTTTAGATTACAAATCGCAAAAAACGATTCACTTTAAAACCTATTTCCCTCTTTTTTCAAGTTCTGCTTGTACAATATCTTGGATTCCCAATCCACTTCCTTGAGATATCTCCTTAGAAACTTCTTCTGTAAACATATCTCTAAAATATTCCTCTTCTCGTCCTCCCCCAAACATTTCATTCTTAGGAATAGTTTCCCACATAGAATTAAGCATTTGACCTAAAAGCATTGCTTCAAAATCTTGAGACGCTTCCTTTATTTCATTACTTGTTTTCGTTGCGTTTGCTGAACTTTCCATGCTAATTTTTAAGTTGTCTATATCCTTACTCATCTTGCTTAATTTATTTAAGCTAGATGAATCAATAGATAAGCCACTAAGTAAATCATTTGCCATAAAAAATTCTCCCAAACTTACTAAAATTACATAATTACCAAATCAGCATGTAAAGCTCCTGCTCGTTTTAGCGCTGTAAAAATTGATATTAAGTCTCTTGGTGTTGCCCCAAGAGAGTTTAAAGCTCCTACTAGCTCACCAAGTGAAAGCTCTCCTCCAATAACATTTAATCCAATACTATCTTCTCCAACCGTAATATCAGAGTTTGTGACAACTTGCGTTTCTCCTGTTTCCGAAAATGCTTCTGGTTGTGAGACTGACGTATCACTTCTTACTATTATATTTAAATTTCCATGTGCCAACGCAACCTTACCAACTCTTACATTTTCTCCCATAATTATTGTTCCTGTTTTTTCATTAACTATAACTCTTGCACTTGCGTCTTGCCTTATATCAAGGTGCTCTAATCTCGCAATCATTCCTATTGGATCATCTTTTAAATTTCCAACCAAAGGAATTTCAACAGACGCTGCATCAATAGCAGAAGCAACAGGCGCTCTAAGTTCTCTATTTAATGCATCAGCAACACGAATTACTGTTGTGAAATCAGGCTGTCTTAAAACTACTCTTACACGTCTACTTTGAAATAAATCAAATGGAATCATTTTTTCAACTGTAGCACCCTCAGAAATTTGTCCAACTGTTGGATGATTTTTTATAGCGGCATCTGCAGAAGTTTCAACCGAAAATCCGCCGACGCTGATTGCTCCCTGTGCTACGGCATAAACATTCCCGTCAGCAGATTTTAATGGAGTAAACAACAATGTTCCCCCTTGAATACTTTTTGCATCTCCTATTGAAGATAAAGTGACGTCAATCTTATTCCCAGGACGTGCAAATGCTGGTAACGTCGCTGTCACAACAACACCTGCAACATTTTTAACTTTTACATCCTCTGGATCTACTTTTAATCCCATTTTCTCTAAAAGATTAGATATACTCTTACTAGTAAATTCTACACTTCCACCATCTCCTGTACCATTTAATCCTATAACTATCCCATAACCAAAAAGTTGATTACCTCTCACACCTTCTATGTCTGCAATATCTTTTAATCTCGCGCCAAAAGATGATGAAGCTAATAAAAATGATAATATAAAAACAAAAAATATCTTTTTCATATTTAACTCTTTTAAAATGGCCAAAGATTTGTAAGAATCTTTGTTCCCCAACCTGGAGTTTGAACATCTTGTAATGTTCCTTGTCCATAATAATCAACTCGCATATTTCCTAACTTTGCTGAATCGATTTCATTTGAAGAATTAACATCCTTTGGACGTACAATTCCAGAAATCTTTATAATTTGCTCTTCAGAATTAACGGCAACTATTTTCTCTCCCTCCACTCTCAAAAGTCCACTTGGCAGAACTTCCATAACCATAGCAGAAATTTTTGCAGTTAACGTGTTTTTTCTCGTTGTCTTTCCTTCTGCGTCATATTCCAAACTACTATTTGTGCTAAACATTGTACTTGGTTTTACTCTTGGATTTTTATCTGCAAACCAAGAATCAATTCCAAATAAAGCCGCGATTCCTCCCAAAAGAGTAGTCTCCTTTTTGGTATTCGTATCAGCTTCTCCCTTAGCATCAGATTTTTCAGTGATTAAGATTGTAACCAAATCTCCAGGAAGCCATGCTCTATCATCTCTAAAAAGATCATTTCCACCTGTTTTACTTTCTTCCCATAAAGATGGCGAACGTCCCGCGTCTCCATAAAATAGCGGGCCTTTATATTTTGGTCTTTCTTGATCAGAATCTTCATTTTGAAAACTTTGCATATTATCATTTTGAATTTGATTTTGTGCTAAATTTGATACATCAACGCCTTCTTCATCTTTTACAAAATGATGCCTTGCTCTCATTTCCTCAATACCAGCATATTGCTCATATTGATCTATTCTTTTTTGAAAAGCTAATTCTTGCTTTTCATTTTCTGCATCAATTTTTTCTTGTAGTTTTTTAGAATATTCCAAACTTGGATTCTTAGACTCTTTTCTTTCAACATTTGCAGTCGTGCAAGAAGCAAACAATAATATGAAACATATATAATTTATTTTTTTCATTATTTATTAATCCTTACTAAATCTTCTCCTTCGACATAACCCTCTAATATTTTATTCGAAGAATCATTTTTAACTTTTATTTTCTGACTAATTCCGCCATCTTCCATAGCGATCCCCGTAGCAACAGCAGATAAAAGTGCACTTTTATAAACTATTCTTACCTTATTTCCCTCCCTTATAATTGGAGGAATCGTTAAGGTTTTATTTGAAAACATTTCTCCTTGAGGAATATTTCTAACAGCTTCTTTTCCTAAAATTTCTTTTCCCTCATCAAAAACTTCTTTAGGAAGTTTTGATAAATTCATTCTTGCCATAACAAAATCTTTATCTTTTAAAACTTCTCCTCTATATATTTGCCTATTAGCAATCGGAATATCTTTCCATTCTTCTAACGATGCGTCCGCTAAAACCTTTTGTCTGCTTCCTTCACTTGAGGCAACATTTAAAATAAAACTTGCCCTAATTTTATTAAAAGGATCTCTTGAATAAGACAAAACATTTATTTTTAAATCTTCTGGTAAAACATATGTTTTTTCTTTTAGAGAAACATTAGAAAGCGTCACTTCTTTTTTCCCATTTTCAAAATATTTATTAATTGCATCTTCTGCTTCTTCATCTGTTAATAATCTTCCTGCTCTTTTTACTGTAATTTTCTTAGGAAACACATATCCTATTTCATTTAACTTAAATCCCTCATCTCTCATTTTTCTTACTATACTCGATGAATATATAGAAATACTTTCCCCTGGGGCAGGACTTTTTGCGATTGCTAGTTTCCCAATTCCAACAATTACATCATCAAGATTATTTTTAACCGAAGTTATTTGCGCAACATCAGATAATGTAATATACGATTTTGTCACAGTAGTATCCTCTCTACCTCTTACATATATTTCGTAAGAATTAGCGCTTAACAACGTTGGAAAACAAAGTAATAATAAAAATAATTTTTTAATCATCTTTTACCTTTTCATATTTATTGCTTGATTTATCATATCATCTGCAGTTGTAATGCCTTTCGATGATGCCTCATAAGCTCTTTGTGCTGTAATCATATTTACAACTTGTTCAACGACACTAACATTACTACTTTCTAAAAACCCTTGATTCAATGCACCATATCCTTCCTCATAAAACAACCCCTCAATAGGAGAACCAGAAGACTCCGTTTCTTGAAATAAATTTTTTCCCATAGCTTTTAGTCCTGCTTGGTTTGGAAATCGAACGGCTGTAAGCTGACCAAGCTCTGTAGCATCAGTACTTCCAGGTTGAGTAACACTTATTATCCCATCTTCAGAAATACTAATTGACGTTGTATCATCTGGAAAAGTTATATTTGGATCTATATCATATCCATCTGCCGTTACAAGATTTCCATCACTGTCTATTTTAAATGATCCTGATCTTGTATAGGCATTAGAGCCATCAGGAAGAGTAACCTTAAAATATCCCTCTCCTTGTATCGCCACATCGAGACTACGATCTGTATTTTTCAAATCTCCTTGTGTAAATACTTTTTGGACAGATGATGTTTTCACACCAAGTCCAACTTGAATTCCTGTTGGATTTTGAGTGCTTTCTGAAGTTTTTGCTCCAGGTTCAACAATGTATTGATAAATTAAATCTTGAAACTCAGCACGACTTGCTTTATATCCCGTTGTATTTAGGTTTGCTAAATTATTGGATATAACATCAATATTTGTTTGCTGTGCGCTCATTCCTGTTGCTGATGTATATAAAGCTCTTATCATATAACCTTTTATTAAAAAATTTTCCTATCAAATAAAATCATTATCTTGTAGTCCCTAATTTAGTTATCGCCGTCTGATTCATTTGATCTATCGATTGTGCTGTCTGCGTATAAAGCTGAAAACCACGATGTGCTGTAATTAAATCAAGCACACTAGTTATCGCAGAGACATTCGACATTTCAAGTGAATTTTCAATTAAATCAGGTTCCACTTCTTCAATCATTGGAGAACTTCCATCTACAATCTTAAAACAATTTTCTCCAAATCTTTCAAGCGTAGTTAAATCATCTATTTTTACTACTGATAATTTACCTACAGATTTTCCATCATCTAGGATATCTCCACTTGAAGAAATTTTTACAGCTCCCCCTTCTGTCGCTATCGCACCACCTCCTCCAAGAACAATTTTACCATCATGCGTAACAACTTCTCCTGATTCATTTAATGTGAAATCTCCTGCTTTTGTATATAGTGTCTCTCCGTTTTCTCCCTGAATCATAAAAAATTCATTTTCATTTCTCAAAGCAACATTTAATGGGTTATTTGTTTGTTCTATTGAACCAACCGAAAAATCTGTAACAGCTGTTGTATTAGTAATTCCAGGCGTCCTTTCTTGATCATATTTTGCATAAGGATCATTTAGCTGATTTAAACTTGCTAAAGTTTGATCAAACGTCTGAGTATCTCCTATTAACATTTGTTTTTTAAAACCTGCCGTTTTTGTGTTTGCCAAATTATTTGCAACTATATCAAGCTTTCTAAGTTGCATTGTTCCATTTGATGCTGCGGCGTATGTTCCTCTATCCATTTTTCATCCTAATATTATAATGTTGCAATCTCACGACGCATTTTAGAAAGTACTCCCAACCTTGCGTCATTATTTGAGGTGGTAATATTTTGATTAACATTAGTTAACAATAATCTTTCTTTAATTTCTCCCACTTCATCTAATGATAAAGTCGTTCTCTCTGCAACAAGCTCAGAAGACACTCCTCTTTTTAATAAAACCTCTGCCAATTCATAGATCCGTTGCATACCCCCCACGTCTTTCTTTGCTACCAAAGGCTTATTTTCAATAACTTCCTTTTCTATTTTATTTGAAAGTGATTGAGGATTTTTAGCTTGTCTTACAAAACTATCTTTTACTAGATATTGTTTATCTTTTACTTCATAATTATTATTTGTTACTTGATAATTTTTTTCTGATTGTCTTTGAGTTTCTTCATTTTCAACTTCATGTACAAGATCTATAAGTGGTTCCCCATTTTCACTTGATGCAACTTCTATTTTATTATCATCATTTATAATAGGTTTTTGAAAGTTTGCTTGCTTTTCTTGTTTAACAAGATTAACAAGAGATACTATTTTCTTTATTAGTAACTTTCCATTTTCTAAGTCTTTATCAAGTTCATCTTTTATGGCTTTTGATTCCTTGAAACTTCCAGAAACTCTATTTTCAACACTTTGAAGATCTGTCAAAAGGACTTCAAGATCTTTTTGCCTTGAGCGTAATTTTTGATCTAACTCTATCGATGCCTCTTGAGACTCGTTTATAATTCTTCTTAATGTTTTCTCTAAGTCTCCAACTTTGTCTATCTTTACAGCAACAGACTCAGCTTTGGTTAGTCTATATGCTAAAAAAACTAATGAACCCATTAATAAAATATCTACAAATAATGACCAGTTTGTTAAATCAATCATAAAACCTCTCTAAACATCTAACCTATTTGACAAGAAAATGACGCAAGATCATTAATACCGTCAAATTTTTAATTTTTTTTACGCAAATCTTTAATCCTAACATTCTGAATATATTGTATTTTTACTATTTTCATAAAAATAAATTATTCCACGCGTTTTAAGTAGCAAAAGGCTTGCCGAATTTGTAAAATTAGATAAAATTTTTTTATATTTTTAATAAAAAAGGATTTTTTATGAGTATTTCAGTAATTATATTAGCAGCAGGTAGAGGAAAACGTATGGGAAGCAATGAGGCAAAAGTCCTTGTGAAAGCTTGTAACCGCCCTCTTGTTTCATATGTAATTGAAACTGCAAGCAAAATTTCTCCAATAGAAACCATTATAGTAACAGGATTTCAAAAAGAGGCAGTACAAGATTTTATTATAAGTGATATCAAAGAACGAAATTTAAATTTAAACGTTACATTTGCTTTTCAAGAAGAGTTACTTGGAACTGGTTCTGCCGTGATGTATGCATTAAAGTACATGAAAACAAAACCTGAGATGTCAATAATTTTATGCGGAGATGTCCCTTTTATAAAAGCAAGTACAATTCAAAAACTCATTGAATCATACAAAAAAGAAAACTCAACAGTTAATGTCCTTACTTTCGATGCTGATATAACATCAAGCTATGGAAGAATAATTAGAGATAAAAAAGGCAATTTTTTAAAAATAGTGGAAGCGAAAGATTGTACCGAAGAAGAATTAAAAGTTAGTGAATCAAATTCTGGAGTTTATTGTGTAAATACAGAATTTCTTAAAGATGCTGTTACAAAGATAAAACAAAATAATGCACAGCAGGAATATTACATTACAGACATCGTGGAAATCGCTGTAAAAGAAGGTAAAAAAGTACTAGCAAGCAAGCTTTCAACAGAAGATGAACTACAAGGTGTTAACTCTCCATTAGATCTTAAAAAAATAGAACTTATTCTAAATGGTTAAGATTCTATATTTCTAATATTGTCTTCATTTTGATATCTAATAATTTGAGACCTATAAAAACGAATAATATCGTAATTTGTAATTAGCTTATCTTCTATTGCATCTGCGATTTCGCCAAGATATATTCCTGCCTTATTTGAATCTCCTGTAGAAAGCAAACATGAAACATACATAAGGATAACTGGATATGAATTAGGGCTTATTTCTAATGCTTTTTGACAATATTTAATCGCATCTTGAATATTTCCAGAATCCATTTCAATATAAATCATTCCGATATACCCAGATAGGAATAAATTATTAATTTCTATGAGTCCTTCAAAAATATTTCTAGCTTTCAAAAGTTCCCCATTTTCAATAAAAAGTAGCCCAAGAGAATATATGGCCTCAAGCTCATCATCAGAATATTTTTTCTTTATATCTTTTATTTCCATAAAATTTATTCTCCTGAAATCCAAGCAATAATTGTTCTTAACATTTTTTCTTCACCATCATCTATAAGCTTTGATGTCTTTTCTCTTTCACTTTTTAAAAATTCATATCGTGCAAAGAAAGAGTTATTTAATGATTCTAATCTTGAAACATCACCCATTGGTGGCATTAATACCATAAGAGGAGATTTGTTAAACATATCTAATTTCGAAAAAACTTTTTCATCTTTCATAATATTACCCTTTCTTATTCTTCACTTTTCATTTCATGTTGAAATTCTTCTTTTGTCATTCTATTTTTGCATAAAAATAAAAATTTATTTACACAAAAAGAAAAAATTGCAAAAAAACTAAAAACAATTATACATAATAAAAAAATATGATTTAAAGAAGATCCAATTAAAAACAGAATATCTTTATAATCATTCTTTAAAATGCTTAAGAATTCTCCCATTAATAAGTACACGAGTAAAAAATAACACGCTATAAACAAAGGAGAAAGTAAAAAAACCTTCCAAGCTCTATTTTCTTTAGAAAATAAGCTTATTTTCCATTTTGTATTTATAAGGTTTTTAGCCGTAAATAAGAATCTACTATGAACAAGTATTATGCCTATGATGCATGGCAACATAATGATCGGTATAAATAAGAATAAATTTATTATATTTTTTGAATCATTATTAAAATTTCCAGCGAAAAAATCTCTTATAAAATTAAAATACATGTCTATTTTTTCATTAAAAAAACAAAGGGCACAAAGCAAAACGATAACTTGAATTAATTTTGTAGTAAATTGGCTATATGAAAAAATTCCATTCTCTCTTAATCGTTCTATTTTTTCATTTGTTGGCCAATATTCTTTATTCAAGTGATAATCCTTTATTAAAAAACATTGTTAATATATATTCAAATATCATCGACGAAACAAAAATTAAGACTATTACTCTAAAAAAAGAGCTTGGAAACTTACAAGATGAAACTGAAGAAAAGAAAAATGAGACAAGCGCATCGGGAACTAATACAATAAAAAATATGCAAAATATAACTATTAATCCTGTATTAAGAAGATGTGTAAAAAATTTTAAATACATCAATAAAAAATCATTTAAGGAATAATTAACAAAGGATTGATTTAAAATATTGAACACAAAATCATCTTCCAAAATCAAGTAAATTGATAATACGAATGCGGTTCCCCCCAAGATGCTCCTTGATGAAAATAAAATTAAATTATTTTCTAATGTTGAAAATATCAAATACATTGCTACAGGAATACTAATAGAAAAAAGAATAAATAAAACAGTAATTCCGAAAGGATCTTTTGATTGATACGCAAGATTAAAAAAAGCTATACAGAGCAACAATAAAGTTGGTGCTAAAAAATAAAATATGGAATGTTCTAAACTTTTAACAGCCTCCCTCATTTTAAGCAAGTCCAAACTAGTTCTATCAATATTTCTCTTGAAACAGGATATATAAAATATAATAAAAAATTTAAAACTATTATTCTTACACAATATGAAATTGCACTTTCTTTTATCATTAAAAAACTTTGAAAAATTCCAGATAAAAAACTACTTAATATCATGGCTACAATTGTAGGTAATGCGATGTAAATTATCACTTTATAAATTATATTTATGAGTTCGTAATCACCTAAAAACATATTTTTACATATAATAATTAATTAACTTTTCACTAATAATTACCCAACCATCAACAGCTACAAACACTCCAAGTTTTATCGGAAGCGAAGCTATTTGATAAGAAAAATCTTTTACGCCTAGTGACATAAAAATATTCATTACTAATAAATCTATAATCAAAAATGGAATTAAAATCATTATACCATACTTAAATGCATCTCTTAATTCAGAAATAACAAATAAGAATGTTAGAAAATTTAGATTTTTTTCTTCTTTTATTTCAATACCTATATTTTGCTTATTATCATTTTGTAATTTACTTTCTATGTTATCATCTTTTTTTTCTTGCACAGCCTTTTTAGAAAATTTTTTATAAAGCCCCTTATCAATATTTTTTTCTAAAAATGGTTTGAAATTTTCCTGCATTATTTGATAATTAGTAATATTTGAAATCCCTCCAATTTTTTCTATATAAGGAGAAGCCACATAAAAACTAAGTGCTACAGATATTGCAAAAACTACCACTCCAAAACCAGAGCCATAAAGTCCTAAACCATATCGCAAAATACTAATACAAGTAATCACTCTCACAAATGATGTTAATAATAAAACTGATAAGCATATCCATATTATATTATCCATCTTTACCTCACCTCTATTGCAAACTGTTTATCATAAGAAGCAAGTAATGCTTTTGCTGAATATTTATGATCAACAAAAATTTTTACCTTATTTGAAAGCTCTAATCCCGTATCCCACAAAACTTCTTTTTGAGAAAGCTCAGATAATACATATCCAGGAACTACAACAGTTCCTAATTGAATTGAAATCGACACCATTCCTGAAGGTGGGCTCTGGTATGATTCTACTAAATCTAAAATTTTAACTATAAGCCTATTTCCAGAACGTAATAATTTCCCCTTAAAAAAATTTTTGTTATCTTTTTTTATAATAACATTATCATTTACTATTTTTTCAAGTCCCACTCGAACGCCATTACTTAAATAATCGTTCAACATTGTAGGAGATATCGCAAGCTCTGCCATTTCTATACCTAAAGAGACTTCAGGTATATCTCTATACTTAGAAGATGACTGTATCTGCCCTTTCCAAAGTTTATCAATCGTATTAACTATTGAACTAGGGCAAATAATAGAGATATTCACGTGGATCCCAGAAACTTTTAAAGAAATATTAATCGAGGCTTCACCATTAACAGAGTTGCTATCACATTTTTTATCAAAATATATTATAGAATTTTCTGACGCTGTCCATGAAAAAGATAATGATGCCAATAATCTTCTAGTGATATATTCCATAACAACATTAATTATTTGATTGTTTCCCTCTGGAATAATAACATTACCTAAATATGCAAATGACTCTTCTGTATATCCTACATATATATCTTCGTTATCAATTGAACCTTTGTATAAATATTTTAAGTTTTTAGGAATATTTAACTCTTTTTTGATATCAATAAACTCTACATCTAAAAAATAATTTTCAATAAATGGATTCCAAAAAGATGAAAATGATGGGCAGAGTTTTGATGGGTCAGATTGTAAAAATCCCTTAGAATAAATAATCTCCTTAGAAGAGACTTCCTTCAATGCCTCGATAGGATTCCATAATTCCCAATTTGTTTCATTCGTATTTTTATTCTCCATCTTTTTCATTCTCTTTAATTATATTATCCATTTCATCTTGACTCATAACTAACAATTCTTGTGCTTTATTTAAATCTTTTTCTTGTTCTAAAATGACCTGTTGTTTCTCCTGAATTTCTTTTTTTAAATTAGATTGCTCAGTCATTCTTGACTGGTAATTAACAACATTTTCTGTTCTCTTAAATACATTACCTAGTTTTTCAACATCGTTGTATAATGCATCTAAATCTTCATTACTTTTTTTTATTCCCTCCTCTCGATTTTTTATTTCATCTTTTATCTTATTTATATATGATTTTAATGATTCTAAATCATCATTATTATAAGTCATTTATAGCGTCCCTTAATATTGTTGCAGCCAATGAACTTCTTGCATCTGGTTGCATACGAATAAAAACTTCCAAAGCCTCAACATATTGAGCTCCATTTGTACTATCAAGTTGCAAGAAAGCCACCGACTTATCATCATCTAATAAAACTGCTGTGCAAATTAATGCTTTATCAAATGCTGGCATCTTTTGAAAATCCTCTAATTTCATTTATTAGACATCCTTTTAGTTGTACCACGCCCTAATAAGTTATTAGGTGAAGCTTCAACAATTTTTAATTTTGTTTTTTTAACATTTTTTATTGCATATCCATAATAGCCTAAGACAATCCCTATGACTCCAACAAAAAATACTAACATAACAAAAAATATAGAAAGTGATTTATGATCTTTCGTAGCAACTTCCCAATATCCTAAGAACTTACTTAAGGACACAACAAAAGTCCTACCATCGACATTCATCATACCAACCTTATCCTCATTATAATTTGGTTCTGCTTCTCTAATGAGAATTTTAATATCTTCATCAGCTATTCCTGGAATGGCACTCATTACAATATTTTTGGTATCTTGAATTTGTGAATTATCAAACGAAGCCCCAGTTACAATTAAAATTGCGACAGAAGGATCTTCTTTGTCTTTTATATATTCTTTTCTCACTACAACGCTAACATTTGAGATATTTGGAAATCTTGATATTGCTTCTTCAATTTCTAAAGCTAATGCTTTATCAAGTCTCAACGATTCCATTCGCTTTGAATCAGGTAAAATTCCATGATGCGCTATAAGCTCTGAAAAAGTAGCTGTATTCTCTCTTGGAAGTCCCTTTGAAGTTAATATTGAAACCGATTTCATATAATTATCTTCTGAAACATAAACTGCAAAAAGTTTTTTAGATGTGGGATCTATCTTAACTTTTGAATTAATATCAGAAGTCGCCAAAGCAGAAACAATTTCATTCGCTTGCTTTTGATCTACACCTCTTACAACAATTTCGTCTGAACAACCAACGAAAGTAAAGATTACAAAGATTGTTATAAAAAGTTTTATTATCTTCAATTTTTATTCTCCAATATGGGCAATCAAAGAAACTAGATATTCAACATTTCCAAATTTTATCCAATCTCCCTGATTTACCTTAAATGGTGTACTCCTTTGTTCATATTCATTTCTTCCTTTTTGCTTTAAATAAATTCCAGCATCACTCATCAAATCTTGTATCATTATCCCATTAGTATTAGATACTGTTACTAAAGCATGCGGGGTAGAAATTGATTCATCATCTATAATAAAATCAAAATCTTTTAAAGGATCTTTTGTTATAAAAAATTTCCCTTCTCTAACCTCAACTGCTGTCCCTTGTGGATCTTTATAAGAAACTAGCCAACCAACCAATCTTCCAATAAGATCTTTATTGATAGTATTTGTTGTACTAACAACTTGTTTTTCCGAAACAACAGATTTATTCTCTATCTTTTCTTGGATTACGGGCTCTTTTATTGCTTTTTCCTTTGGCTTTTCTACAGAAATATTTTTATTTTCTTTTTTATCATTTCTAACATTTTTATTTTCTTTTGAAGGCTCTTTCAAAGAAAAAGTATTTGCCTTTTTATCATTTTTAACATTATTTTGTACAACTTTTTTTTCTTCTGGCCCATTATGTCGTTTAATATTCTTTTCTTCCATATTTTCTTGTTTAGAAAAAACTTTAGATGTATCTCTAGGAGAAAATCTTAATGGCTTATCTTTATCATATTTCTTACTATTTTCATTTTTTAGGGGTTTTTTAACTTCAAGCTTTTTTTCATTTTCTGGATCTATTTGTCCTTGAAGATCCTCTAATAAAATTTCTTCATTATCTTCATTGTTACTGGCTTTTTCTTCATTTTTTTCAAAAATATTATCCAAAGTATTTCCATCGTCTTCTAAATATTTTTGTTGATCAACAGGAGAATTACCTTCTATTGCAATGTCATTATTATTGTAAACTTTCTTGTCTTCTTCCTTGGGATATAACTCATCATCTTCTATAGATATTTTTTCTTGCTTATTTATATCTTCAAAAAGGTCATTAAGATCAGATTCTAAATCTAAATCTTTAGAAAAAATATCTTCATCAAGTCCGTCAAAAAAGTCTTCTTCTTCATTTTGTTCCTGTTCAGAAGAAACTTTTCGTTCTTCTTGAGGAGGATTCTCAGCATTTAAATTTTCATTGGCATCTGATAAGTAATCATTTAATTCAATATTAGGGAAATCCACTGGATCTCGTTCTGGATAATTTTCCTTTAACGAGTCTTTATCAGCTGGTTCAATAAATATATCGTCATCATATGATTTTTCTTCAACAAAAGAAGATAATGGATCTTCATTATTAACAACTTCCTGCATTTCAGGAACTTCCTCTTCTATTTCTGGCTCTTCTTCGGCAAAAGGGTT
>CAZHSB010000009.1:35979-41106 GCA_964534945.1 uncultured Bdellovibrionales bacterium
CCTGCATTTCAGGAACTTCCTCTTC
Organism: uncultured Bdellovibrionales bacterium; assembly: GCA_964534945.1. GTDB lineage: Bacteria > Bdellovibrionota_C > UBA2361 > UBA2361 > CAKMMH01 > CAZHFA01. The sequence continues at coordinate 36,005 of CAZHSB010000009.1, forward strand.
TATTTCTGGCTCTTCTTCGGCAAAAGGGTTAGCACCTTGAGCAGAGCACCACATTGATTCAGAGATTGTCATGGTTTTCTGACGAATTCTAGATTCTTTTGCCTGTCCATCATCTTTTTTTTCTTCTGATGATTCAATACTAGCTCCACACATTCTACATCTCGTTGATAATGCAGGAACTAAACTATTGCACGAAGGACATCTCACGAAAGTCAATTTGTTATTATCACCATTTTCCATAATTAACTCCTATTAAAAACCTTTTTTAATTTATTGCTCCAAATAATAAATTAATTAACAACAATACAATTACGACCATAAAAAAACCTATTGCAAAAAAAGCAATTCTTCCCTTCTTATCCAATGTAACATATAAATTGTTTACATTTTCTATAAAAAACTTAATAAGACCTATAGCCCTTTCAATAAACTTTCCCTCTTTTTTCTCCTTTTCTTCACGAACCGCTACAAGTGACAAAAAAGCTTTTACATCATTGTTCGAGCTTAAAAATAAATCTTCATCTTCTTTTGAATAACAAATCCCTAATTTTATTGAATCTCCTAAATCAATTATATGTGGAGATTTTGAAAGCATCATACTTTCTCCATTCTCAATTAACATTCCATCACAAACACTTCCATTACTACTATTATCAATCAATGTAATTTCTGACTTTAAATTACTAGAAATTTTCAAATGAACTCTTGAAATATGAGGAGAACTTATACGCACATCATTTTCTAAAGATCTTCCAAGTAAAATTTCTTTACCTGAAGAAATCGGCAATTTTGCAGGCACCACTAATGAAGAAGTAGAAAATAAAATTGGATATTGTATTTCGCTTTCTGGCTTTTCGGCAACGGAGTGTGGAAGATTTTTATCCATAGAAGAAATCTGACTCTCTGAATTTACACCCATGATATTTATACCTCCTCCTAAAGAAATTATTTGACATGGATTAACAGAAATTCTAGATGATATTCGTTCTCCATCTATGAAAACTCCATTTTGTGACATGGCATCTTCAATAATAAATTTTGAATTTTCATAAATTATTTTACAATGAATATCTTCAATGCCCTCTGCATCTATTCTAATATGACAATCTTTAGAACGTCCGAGTAATACCTCTGTCGCAGGCTCTATTGAATATACAACAGGTTTTTCATGGAAAATCACTATTGCTGGAACAACTGGCATATGAGAAAGGGTCGCCTTTCTTAAGTCTCTTAAAATATTTTTTGGATTTAAATCTATTGGTCTTAACAATAAATCATTATCTATTGTTATTATGTATAATGAAATATCACCTAATTTCATCTTTGTTGATGAATAAAAAATTTCTTCTAGTTGTTCTGCGTTTTCTTCAGTAAACATTGAATAACAAGAAAAGCTTATCCCCTTTCCTTTTACGAAATGAAGCGAATATCCCAAAGACGCCATTTCATCTACAACGACATGGCAATGAGGGTCAGCCCCAATTGTAAAGTGCGGACGCCTTACATATAATAGCTCTGATTGTTGCCCAGAATTGTTAAAAGATATTTCTACTACAAACATTATACTTTTTAAAATAATTAATTATTTAAAATTTTATGACTTAAAATCATTTTTACACTTATGCAAAAAAATCAAAATCATTATTTACTATTTGTTTATCGGAAAAAATAAACAGTTACATGAATGAAAAATGTTATATAAAACAAAATTCTTATCTAATAAATATCCCTTTTGACAATTCAAAATGCTAGAAAAATAAGAAAATCTAAGAAAATGACCAAATAAAAATAAAACGCCCTTTTATTTTGCTTATAAATTTAACTAATAAGAATTTAGTTTTCTTATATTGAGTTTTTTGAAAAAACCTTTTATTTTTTTTTGCATCAAACATAACATAAGTATTTTATTTAATTTTTTTAGAGGAAAAATGGAAAATAAAAAAATTTTAGTTATTGATGATGATATGACAGCACTAGATATTGTTGACTTTTTGTTTGAAGATGAAGGCTTTGAAGTCGTAAGAAGAGCTGATGGCATAAGCGCACTTGAGTGTGTTGAGGAACAAAAACCTAACATTATTCTTGTTGATCTTATGATGCCAAGAATGAACGGGCAAGATTGCATAAGGGAAACAAGAGCAAAAGGAATAACAGTTCCAATTGTTGCCTTTACCGCTATTGAAGATCCTGAGGTACATCAAGAAGCGATGGATGCTGGGGCAAATTTAGTACTAACAAAACCTTGTAAACCAAATAAACTTTTAGATGCAATAAATGAATTGTTATAATAATTGATTTTTTGTGAAAAAAATTTTTTTTCTGCTAACATTTTTCATTTTTGCAAATTCTGCATTGTCACAAAGCCTAGCAAAAATTGGAGGTATTAGTGATTTTAGTACATTCAATTGGTCTGGAAGTGGAGATCTTGTGCAAGATAGTAACGTTTGCGTATTTAGTGAAACTGGAAACTATAAAGTTACTATTCAAGGAAGTAATAGCGGATTTTCTTTACTATACAACGGCACATCAATCCCATATTCTGTAAAGTGGAATGATGCTTCTAACACGACAAACAATGTAGAGATATCTCATAATATTCCTCTAATGAATCAAACAGGCGCTAATACTTCTGATGAAGATTGTGACGGTGGTACAAATGCTAATCTTGAAATTTCATTTGATGCAGCAAATCTTGGGAGCTCTCCTTCAGGAAATTATACGGGATATATTACAATTATTATTGAGGCAACAAATTAATTATGAAAAAAATAATTTTTTTATTTCTTTTTATTTCTTTTATCTTTCCAAATTTTCTTTGGGCACAAATAGTTGTTCCTAATTATTTTCAGATTTTTAAAAATACGGATAAGCCTGTAAGAAATATGATTGTTAAAAATCAGGGCACTGCTCCCCTTATAGTAAATACTTCAGTAGAAGAATCTATTATCAATGAACTGGGAAAAGAGGAAAACATTTCAACAAAGAATCTAATTGTTGCACCAAAAAATTTTGCATTAGGTCCTAAAGAACAAAAAACTATCAGAGTCCTCGTTAGAAAATCAAATGCTGATGTAGAAAAATTTTATAAAATAACTTTTTTTCCAAAACCATTAACTAGCGAAAAAGATTTTCAAGAATTTGGAACTGACGAAAAAAGTATTGGTATAAGAATTGTTACAGGAATGGTTGCAACAATTTTCGTAGAACCCATGGAAAGAAATATTAATATAACATACAAGAGGACATCAGACTCTATTACATTTTCAAATAATGGAAATTACCATACACGAATTTTTGAGGCTAACGTCTGTGATACAAGCTTATTAGATAAATCTTGTAAAGAAATAGAAAAGTTCTTTACTCTCCGTCCAAACCAAACACATACGATAAAGATTCAAGAGAACAAATATTTGCTTTATAAAGAAAAGCAAGTAGTTCGTGGAAAAGTTTTAGAACGCATTATCGCACCATAAAATAATAAATAATTCAAAATGCATTATTTACAAAATTAAAACTGCAAACCGCTACTCTATACGACTCTGACAAGGATTAGATATTGTCCAACACTGCCACTGACTTCCGACCTTACATCTTAACACTGAAGGAGTTTTTAATGTACTACAACCTACCTTAGCTCTCCAATGTTGTCTTCCCACACCGTTGTAAGGATTATCACTTTGAGCGCTACACCCCATTGCGTCTGATCTTGAATTATTTGAAGCAACAACCGAGCATTCTGAAGCTTTTGTATATATAGGAAGTAGTGCTACGGGAAGTCCATTTGATTCACTTCTTCCTTTCCATAAAAATCCATTTCCTACCCCACGCGTTACATCACAATCAACACTTATGTTAGAAGAAGAATCATCGTCGCTACTTGAGCTTCCTTTTATATTGAATATCCCGATGTCTTTTACTAGAGTTCCTGATTTTATGTTTGATGGCGTACTAAGGGATAATATAAATGTTGTATCAGAACCTGTGGTTAAATTATATTTATAAATATTTTTATCTGCACCCTTATAGATAAAACCTATTCCGTCCGAGAAAAAAGCTCTTGAAATGTCAAAAAATTTTCCTGTCTTATTAACAACACGAGGAATATAATATTGTGTTGTATCGTTACCATTTATTTGATTTAAGAATACAAAAAAAGCCTTGTCGCTTTCATTTTTTATATATCCAATATTATCTTTTCCGTCGCCATCAATGTCTGCGACAACAATTCCTCCTTGTATAAAATTTCCAAAGGCCTTTTGTTTCACCAAAACCTTCGATCCTCTTGTCACCACATCATAACCCCAAAGATTTTTCCCCTTATCACCATTTAAATAAGCAACGCCTTTCTTTTTTCCGATAAATTCATCTTTCCCATCGCCATTAACATCTGCACAATAGTAATATGTATATCCATTTCTTGGAAGATTAATCGTTCTTTTCTTTCCACCAAAATCTTTAAAGTACAGTTTCTTACCATCAATAAAAGCAATCTCTGTTTTTCCATTGCCATTAAAATCACAACCAGACAACGCCTTAACAGAACCAGAGCCAAATGTTTTAAAACCAGAATACAATCCAGTATCGATATCTTTATATCTCCATAAAAGTTTATTATTCTTTACTCTTATGATTCCAACATCCGCCTTATTGTCTCCGTTAAAATCTCCTGAAATAATTTTATCTGTTTTCTTATTTCCAAAAGTTGTGCTTTTAGTATTTCCATCGTCTAAAAATATCCCATGATCTATATTAGTACCATCATCATTAGTCCCATAAAGATGAAAATCTGTTACTCCATTAGTATTATAATCAACATTGCTAGCAAACGCTTGGCTGAAAAAGAAAACTATAGAAAACGATAAATATATTATTTTCATTGAAAGAATCTCTCTAAAATATAATTATTAATGCCACTTTGATTAAGTTTAGTTTAAAGCACCGTTTTTCACAATATGATATTCTGGAGAAAAATACTCAAGATATTGGTATGCCATAGCAGGAAGTGTTAATAAAGTAGCATCAGAAATTGACTCAAAAGGCTGTTCGGCACCTGACTTCGACGGTATGGGAGAAAAAAGAGTGAAATGAAGTGTTGTGATATT
>CAZHSB010000010.1:0-36118 GCA_964534945.1 uncultured Bdellovibrionales bacterium
ATTATTTTAACCTAACCCCCTAAAAAAAGTGTCCTAAAATTTGACAAACTCCCTAACAAAAACCATCCCCCGACAGCAGACTGAAAGTCTGCGACAAAAATTCCAAAAATAGGAGGTTCCTATCCAAAAATTATTAAAATTGATTTTGATTTAATTTTAAAATTTGTATTTTTCATTTTTTTATTTAAAAAGTAAAGAGTCCATTTTTTATTATCTGAACTTCTTCGCCCGATTTTGTTGTTGCAATAACATCTACCTTTTCAGAAGAAATCATAATGTCAGTGTGAAGCGAACTTTTGTTAAATCCAAAAGAATCTAGTTCTTTGGGCGTCATGTTGTTACTTCCATCAATACAAAATGCATAACCATTTCCTAATGCAATGTGACATGCTGCATTTTCGTCAAATAAGATTTCTTCAAAAATATGCCCGCTTTGATATATAGGTGAATCGATGCCGACTAAAGCTAATTCTCCAAGCCTCGAAGCTCCTTCATCCGCTTTTATGTATTCTGCAAAGTTTTCTGCTCCCTCATCTGCAGAAAAATCTATAACTTTACCATCTTTAAATTCCATCTTTAAATTTTTAACTTGTCTTCCATTTATTAAAAACGGTCTCGTTGCAGCAACTTTCCCATTAACTGTCCTATAATCTGGAGTCGTAAAAATTTCTTCTGACGGAATATTAGGTTCAAAGGCAACTCCTAAATCCGTTTTCTCAGAACCTCCGCAGAAAAAAGCTCTTTCACAAATTCCAATATGCAAATCAGTATCTGGGCCAATAAAATGAAAATCTTTTACATTCATTTTCGATAATTTTTCTGCATGCAATTTTATCTTTTTATCACGTTCTGACCAAAGATCTAAACAATTCTCTTTATCAACCATACAAATTTTAAAAATTTCTTGCCATAATGCGCTCTCTGCTTCTTTCTCTGTTAGTGAGGGAAAAACTTTTTTACCCCATAACGGTGTAGCCATTGCAGAAATATTCCAAGCAATCTTTGATTGTCCGATTCCCTCTTCATAAAATCTTTTTGCAGAAGAATTGACAGCAAAGTTAAAAATATTAATTTTTGAAGGATCTTCATGCTTTAAAATATCTGGATCTTCAGGACAAATTAATCTAATGCTAGCTATTTTTTTATCAACAAATTCATCATATTTTTTCACCATATAATCAGGAATAAATTTTAAATTATCTACACTCGAATATTGAAGTCTTATTTTCTTCATCCTTGAGTCTATTAAATCTAAATAAACAGCTTTCGCTCCCATCTTATATGCTTTCTCTGCAATTAAAATTGCAAAATCTCTACCATACGATTCAACAGCGATATTTAAAATTTGGTCTTTTTGTAAATTAACACCATGTGTTAAAATTAAATCAGCATAACGATCTAAAAATAAATTCATATCCATTTAATATTCCCTTCTAAAAAAATAAAAAACATTAACTAATTATGTGATGCGATATAAAAAATAATGTAGCAAAAATATTATTTTTGCCATTAGTAATTTTGGCAAATCCTAAAAATGCATTTGATAATCTCATCTATTGCGAAAATCATGCAATAATATTAAACTTTTGAAGTAGATCTATGATAAAAATTAAGAATTTATTTAAAACATATCCTCCACATCAAGAGGCAATAAAGGGGATAAATTTACGAGTTCTTGCAGGTGATTTTCTTTTTATAGCAGGAGCTTCTGGTGCGGGGAAAAGTACACTTTTAAAGTTGATGCTAGGGCAAGAAAAATTAACTCAAGGAGAGATGATAATAAATGGCATCAATATGAAAAATTTTAATGACCAAGATATAATAAAGTTAAGGCGTGATGTTGGAATAGTTTTCCAAGATTATAAATTGTTGTTGAATAAAAATATTGTAGACAATGTTGCATATGGACTAGAAATTAAAGGATATCCTCAAAAAGAAAGAAGAGACATGGCTTTAAAGATTTTAAATTCTTTAGGATTAGCAGATAGAGCATTTGATATGCCTCTTACATTATCTGGTGGTGAGCAGCAAAGAATTGCTGTAGCAAGGGCACTTATCCATAAGCCATCTTTAATATTAGCGGATGAGCCTACGGGAAATTTAGATGCACAAATGACAAACGTGGTCTTTGATCTTTTATTGGAGGCAAACGCCGCGGGAATAACAGTTGTTGTTGCAACACATAATTTATCAATAATAGAAGAGCTTAATTTAAGAACAATTGTTATTGATCGAGGGAAAATTATAGGTGATTATCAAAATCCAAGGGGAAATGAATAATGGAAAAGGATTTTCAGACCACCAAAGAAAAATTTTCTCTCGGACTTAAAGAAATTTGGAAAGGACTTGAATATAAAAAATCAACATCACGAAAAGAAATGTTCAAATACTGGATATTTCAGTCTTTAGAAATTGCAAAGAAAACGCCGATCGCATTTTTGATGACGATTGTTACCATTTCTGTTACATTATTTGTTTTTACCGTATATTTAATGTTAATTGGAAATCTAAATGAGTTATTGGAGACATCACATTCGAATTTACAAATTAGCGTTTTTTTAAGGGATGGAATCCCTGAAGGAATTTCAACAGCATTAAAAGCAAATATAGAAAAGCTTGATGGTGTAGATAAAGTTGAGCATTGGTCGAAAGATGATGCAATGAAATACTTTAAAAAAATCATGCCGGAAAACTCTTCAATTCTTGATGATTTGGGAGACGTTAATCCACTTCCAGAATCGCTAGAAATTTTTTTGGAAAAAGGAAGTAATACAAAACATTTTTTGGTGATTTTGAATAAGATGCTTACTGATAATCGAAACGTTGAACAAATACAGTATGACTCTGGATATGCTTCAAAACTTTTAAAATTGATGTCTGAATTTAAATCACTTTCTTTTTGCGGATTTTGTTTAATATTTATAGTTTCTGGTTTTATTATTTCAAACACAATCAAATTAAGCCTTTGGAAGCAACAAAGAGAAATAGAAATTATGAAATTAGTAGGTGCAGATTATAATCAATTAAGAGCTCCTTATATTATAAATGGTGCCATTCAAGGAATCTTAGGAGGAATTTTATCCATAATAATGGCAAAAATAATTTTAGTAATCATGAAAGGTATAATCGTAAAATCGGATCTTTTATCTTGGGCAGAAACAAGTATTTCATTTATAAGTTTTTTCAATTTTATATTAATTCTTTTTGTTGGTTTTGGAGTTGGTGTTATTGCAAGCTATTTTACAGTTAAAAATTTTGATGAGACGTAGTTCATAATATGAATACAAAAAAAATAGCTAAAATTTTTATAAATCAAATTTTTATTTGCGTATTTTTAAATATGTGTATAGGTGCTTTAGCTTTTGCGACTGATACAAAAGAGGCAAATAGTCTTGAAAAAATAAATCAAAAAGTTAACGAATCAGAAGCGAATCTTGCAAAATTAGAAAAAGAATCACAGGACTTAAAAAATGAAGTTGCAGTATTAAATCAAGAAGTTCAAAAAATTACGAATGAAAAAAATAAAATTACTTCTATTAGGGAAAAAAATGAAGAAGAATTAAAAAAACTAGAAAATAAAATCCAAAAATTAAAAGAGGAAATTTTTAAATTAATAAAGCGCTCGAGAGGTAGATTAAGAGCTTTGTATAGAGAAAGACCAATACAAGATTTTTTATCTTTTTTGTTTTCCAATACTAACAATAATACAGACAAAGTAATGTATTATGTGGCAAAAGTTAGAAAATATGACAAAAAATTAATGGAAGATCTAATTAAAGTAAAAAGAGAATTGGTTTTAAAAATAAATGAAAGACAAAAAATTATTGCAGAAAATAAAGTTTTAGAAAATAAATTGATACAAGTACAAAAAGAAGAACAAGTTAAACTTTTAAGTAAAAAATCAGCATTAAGTTTGTTATTGCAAAAAGAAACCCTCATAGAAAAGGAATTAAATGAATTAAGGGCACAGGCATTAAGGATAGAAATTGTTTTAAAATCTGTGACAGAAGGGATATCGTTAGAAGATTTAGACTTTAAAGATATTGAAAAAAAAGAAATTAAGAAAAAGGAAGAACAGTTAAAAAGAGTAGAAGCGTTTAAAGGGGAAGGCCTTTTGGCAAAACGAGGGAAAATTCCGCTACCAGTAACAGGAAAAGTTGTAAAACATTTTGGAAAGCATCAAGTTAAACAATTTAGAGATTTTGTTGTTTCAAAGGGAATAGAGTTTGAAGTCGATAAAGATGAAGAAGCAAAAGCTGTAGCTGATGGAAAAGTTATTTATATTGGAAAAATGCCTGGATATGGGAATATGGTAATTTTGGATCATGGAAAAAGATATTATACTTTATATTCTCATCTTGAAAAAATAAGTAATAATGTAGGTGATATTATAGAGGGGGGAGAATCCTTTGGAACTTGCCAATCTAATGAAAATGGACAACCGTTATTTTATTTTGAAATTAGAAAAGATGGAAAGCCTATAAATCCCACACTTTATCTGGCTAGTTAAAATTTCTATAATTACAATGATTTTTTTTAAATTCTTAATATTTTGGCTTGCCTAGTTTTATCTATTTGTATAACCTGTAATACGTGTTCATGTGTTTTCCCAAGGTTTGATATAATGAAGAAAATTTTATCTAAAAAATTATTATATATATTATTAAGTTCTTGTATTTTTGGATTTTTTTCTACATCTTTTGTATTTGCAGCAGAAGAAGAGCAGTCTGAAATTTATGAAGAGTTAAAAATTTTTACAGATGTTCTTGCAATAGTTAAGAAAGATTACGTTCATAAAATAGAAGCCAAAAAAGTTGTTGAAGGCGCGATTAAGGGTATGCTTGCTACATTAGATCCTCATAGTGGGTATTTAGATCCAGATTTTTATAAAGATTTACAAGTAAAAACGACAGGAGAGTTTGGTGGACTTGGAATAGAGATAACAGTTAAAGATGGCCTTTTATATGTGATGTCTCCAATGGATGATTCACCTGCAAAAAAAGCAGGGATTAGGTCAGGGGATGTAATAATTAAAATTGATGGGGAATTTACTAAAAATTTAAGTTTGACAGATGCTGTAAAAAAATTGCGTGGACCAAAAGGATCTACAGTTGTCCTTACAATTAGTCGAGATGGTGTTAATCATTTGGTAAATATAAAAATAAAAAGAGAAATTATAACCGTAGATAGCGTAAAATCACGATATTTAGGTGATGGATTTGGGTATATTCGTTTAACACAATTTATGGAAAAAACGACTGAAGATTTAAAGAAAGCGTTAGATGAATTTTATGGTGAATATAAGCATAGAAAATTAAAAGGACTTATATTAGATTTAAGAAATAATCCTGGAGGGCTTCTAGATCAAGCCGTTAAAGTTGCAGATTTGTTTTTAGATGATGGAATTATCGTATATACAGATGGTAGAGTAAAAAATCAAAAACAAAAATATTATGCAACGAAAGATACTACAGAACCAGAATATCCTGTAGTTGTTTTAATTAATGGCGGTTCTGCTTCGGCTTCTGAAATTGTTGCCGCCGCGCTAAAAGATTATGGTAGAGCGCTAATTTTAGGAACGAAATCTTTTGGAAAAGGCTCTGTTCAAACGATAACCCCATTGTCAAATGGTGGTGCGATAACTTTAACAACAGCTTTATATTATACAAAAAGTGGGAATTCCATACAGGCAAAAGGTGTAGAGCCTGATATAGAAATAAAAGATAACAAGTTAAAAAATGAATGGGCAGATGATTCAAAGAGCGATACGACATTAGATATTAAGGAAAAAGATTTACCAGGGGCTATAAAAAATCCTGATTCTGATGGCGATTCTGCTGATAAAATGAGAGAGCTAAATAATACTCCAAAGGTTGATGATGTTGTGGAGGATGTCGATATTGAAAGTGCACCAATTGAAGAAATTTTCAAGAATGATAAACAGCTAGAAAAAGCTTATGAATTATTAAAAACTTTTAATCTTTTTGGTAGGCAACGAGTCTTAGATAGTAATAAAAAATAATTTTAGAAAGATATTTCCTAAAAATATGTAAATTATTATAAAAAGAAGAACCCTTTTTAGAACAATTTTCGATATTCTTTTTAGTTGAAGTTATAAGAACGTAAATATTAAAGATATTTAACTAACAAAAAGGAGTATCACCTATGGAAATTCAAAATATATCAGAGCAAGATATAATTAATTACTATAATCAATTATTAGCTAGTCAAGTGAATGCACAAACATCATCATTAGACTCTTCGAACACAACAACAAGCACGGGAACAACGGGAAATATTGACCAAGATGTGGTTGCTCAATATTTTTCTTCAAAAGAAGCTAATTTAAATAGTACGATACCTTCTTTTTCTGGTTATTCTTATACTTCAACTGCTTATAAAGATGCAGCGCTTATTGATTCTTCAGAATTAGTAAATCAAAAAGATTATGTAGTTGGTGCAGTAATTATTGATCCATCAGTTAACGCTCTTGCGGGAGAATTATTTACTGCGAATGCTAATAATTTTTCTGTTGGAGAGTGGAGAGCTGTTGTCGAACAGGCGATTTTATCAAATGGTGGACTAGGAACGCCAGAAGAAGGGTTCTTGGCTTGGAGTAAAGATGGACATTTCGTAAGATTAAGAAATACAAATTTAACACAAGAACAAAATCAAAAATTAGCAAGTCTTAGTTTAGAATTTGGTTGGCCTGTGGAAGATTTGCCAAGTAATAAAGCCGAAAGTATTTTGTCATCTTCTGATGAAATAGCTAAGTTAGATAGTAAGCTTGAGGACTTTGATACAAAAATAGCAGCTTTTAGAGAAAATCCAGAGAATGATTTTACAGTTAAATATGGGAAACAACGCTTTCAGACATCATATGATTCTTCGACAGGAATGTTTTACAGTGCATCTTATAAATTAAGATCTGGAATTAAAGGTTGGTTTGATAAAAATATAAAAAAGATTTCAACAGGATTAGGAATCGTAAAAAATGTTTTTAAATTCATTCCTGGTTGGGGAACAATTGTAAGTTGGTGTGCAGATTTTACAAAAAAAATTACAGACTGGTATAAAGGAAATAATGGAGTATATACGCAATAATGTTAAAATAAAATTTTATAACATTCTTTCTCCTTCTTTTACTAAAGCAGGTGTTTCTCCATTTTTCATTCTTTCGATTCCTGTTTTTAAGTCTACACCAAGAGCCAGCCACCTTCTTGCAAACGGCAAAGGTAATTGCGTTTCTAAACATAATTTTGCATCGCTAATTGAAATTTTATATTTTAAACATAAATTGCAAAAAAGAGGATCTGGAATGTTAGCTTCAATCCAAGGGCGGGCTTTATTTGCCGTAAAATCTGCGGCTTTCCAATACCCAATAGTTACAGGAGCCACATTTAAAGTTTTCCAAGTTTCGATTTCTTGAGGATCAATGTAAGGATAATCTGTATATTCAAAAGTATCCTTTTCCGAAAATATTAAAAATTGATCAATATCATGACAAAATGATTTTAAATATACATCTGTAGTAGCAGCAGTTTCCCAAAATGTGATGTAAACTTCTTGGGAAATAAGTTTTTTAGATAACATTGTATTTTGTATAAATTGATCTAAAGATTGAACAGTTGCTTGTGCTTCTTGCCTTGCCTTTTGAATTTGAGGAAGATTATTTGTTAGGCCTAATTTTTCAGCACTATCAAGATTAAAAATTAACTGATGAAGTCTTTGGTAACAGCACCTCCCATACGTAGCCACTAAAAGATTAACTTTTTCTGCATCAGAGGAATAATCTGTAGAATTTATAACAGGCTCAATCTTTTCCGCACAATTTAACAAGTCCATTGATGTTTGTTGCAAACTACTCTTTAAAATTCTTGCATCGGAATTATTCTCATTATTCCCACTTTTGTTAATGTAAAGTTTTTTATTTGTTAAAAGTTCTTTCCTCATTTGATCTGTTTTTGTTAGATCATTATTAACGAAAACAAGATCACCTGATTTAAAATGCGCAGAATTGAGTGTAGAAAGAATCGATAAAAAAGCATGTTTTCCTTGATATTGAGAAACAAGATAATCTAGAATTTGTAAATTAAAAGACGCGTTTTCAAATGAAAAATCCATATTTAAAACCTCATTTATTTATATATTTTTTTCTTTAAATTTTTATAAAGTTCTTTTCCTACATTTATTAGATTCGATTACATAGAAAAGTTTTCAAAAATTTTAACAAATATATCATGAAAAATGAAAATAATATTTAGAAATTTTTGGATTTTAACACAAAGGGTGAAAATGCATTTTTAAAATAATAAAAAAAAGAAAATTTACAAAATGAGAAATATACTTTATTTTCCGAGGTAAAAATAAAAAAAGCAAATCTTAAAAATTTCCAAGATTTGCTTTTAAAAAAACGAAATAAAAACGGGTTACAACACTATTAAATATACTCACAAATGGAACATTTATTCAAGATGTTTTTTTGTTTTTTTTGCTTTTTTATTTTGAAAACATTTTATTAATAATATTTGTTTCACTGCTTAATTTTTTCTTTTCAGCAACAGTTGTAGTTGTTGTTATTATCTTACTTTGAGGAATTTCATTTCTTGATTGAATCTTTGTTAGAATATTATCTTTGAAAAATAAAATATGTTCTGGATATACCCAACTAGATTTATTTAATATTCCATATTCTACTTTTTCTATTGGCTCACCATAGATAACTCTAATTTTTGTACTTGTAGTACCAATTAAAGAATCATTAAAACTTAAAGCAAATAAGTTTATAGGGAAAAACACGATTAATAATATAAATAATTTTTTCATAATGTTACTCTATATAAAATACTATCGACCATTAAGATTCAAGTTGCATAAAAATGGTTTCAAAATAAAGTGGTATTTTTAATAAAATCATTGAAAAAATAATCCTTATAATTTAAGCTAGTTAAGGTGGATTTCTATAAAAATAGGCCAAATAGTAATGTTACGAAAATTTAATATACAAATTTTGATTTATCTTGCTTTTTTCTTATTGCCAATAAAACTCTCTTTGTCATTAGTTGTAATCATTCCACTAATTTTAATTTATATCTTAAAGGATTTTTCTCCGAAAGATCTATTTGGGGAATCATATAGTTATCTAACTTATTTTTTTATACTTGCTTTTTTAAGCTCGCTTGTGTCAATAAATTTTAAGAGTATTTTCTCGTTACTGTGCTTTTACTTTTATGCGTTACTAATTCCTGCTATGGTAAAATATGTTGATGCAAATAAACGATATTTTTTAATTTCTCTTCTTATTTTAGGACAAGCGATATCATCATTTCATACAATTTTTCAAGAAGCTTTTGGAGATAGAATCATTCCAGACATGTTTGTAGGTAAACTTAGTGAGTCAGGACAACTTGCTTTAACATTACCACTGATAATAGGAATCATATTAACTGATAAAGTAAAAACAAATAAAAAAGATGTAATTTTTTCTACAATATTTCTAATTGTTGGAATTTTATTTGGATTTTCAAATCAATTTTCTAAATGGGGATTTGTTTTGCTTACAATATTGTTTGTTTTATTTTTTGTATTGCAAATATTCTTATCTAGAGGCAATGGAATAGAAAATATAAAGAAATTTGTGTTATTATATTTTCCTCTTTGTACAAGCGCATTTATTTTAAACTTAAAACGTGGTCCTTGGCTTGGGGTTGGAATAGCGTTAATAATTTTGATTTTAAAATATAATAGAAAACTTTTTTTGCTTTTATGTATTATCGGGGGAGCATTGTTTTTATTTATATCCCCAGTAAGGGAAAGAGTTTTAAGCTCCGAAAACCATTTTTTTATTTCTGGTGGTAGATCTTCTATTTGGTCTGTCGGAACAGAGTTAATGACACGATATCCCCTTGGGGTTGGTTTTAAAAACAGTAGAAATCTTTCTGAATATTCTTTTGATGTTCCAAGTAATTTAAATCATTTTCATAATAATATGTTAAATATTATTGTTGAATTTGGAATTTTTAATTTTATTTTATATCTAGCTTGGATATTATCTTTTTTAAAGTTGTCTTTTAAGGGAAGTGGATTAGTTTTTGTCATTGGAGTTTCTATCCTATCTTCGCAATTTGCGGGCCTTGTTGAATATAACTTTGGAGATAGTGAAGTTTTACTTTTAACATATCTTTTGATGGGACTTGCGATAAAAATTAAAGAAGAATCTTTTCAGGAATCTTAAAACTTTATTTATTTTTTCTTAGATAATTCTTTGTATAATTTTAATAATTGATCTTGAGTCGTTGTCGTGTTAAAAGATTTTTTTATTCTAATAGATGCCGATTTTGATAAATCATTTAAAAGTTTTTCATTTGATACTAAAGAATCGATAGCATTGCTTAACGCATTGACATCGCCGCCTTTTACAACCAAACCATCTTTTTTATTCCTTACAATTTCTGGAAGTCCTCCAATATCGGATACGATTGCTGGAACTCCTTGAGCCATTGCTTCTATAACAGACCTTGCAAGTCCTTCTCTGGCGATTGATGGCATAATGAAAATATCTGTTGCACCAGATACCATCCAAGCATTTGGAATATATCCAAGCATATGAATTCTATCCTTATTTTTCCCATTTTTACAAAGAGAAAGTATTTTTTTACTTTTTATATTTCCGATAATTAATAAGTGTGAATTTTGATCTTTAATATTATGAAAGGCATTAATAAGGATATGTAAGCCTTTATGAGGTCTATCATTTGCTACACACGAAATAAGCTTTGCATTATCTGGAATTTCAAGCATACGCTTATCAATGGAATATTTTCCTTCGTACCATTCAAGGCTATGACCTTTATAAATAGTTACTAATTTGTCTTTGGGAATTCCATTTTCAATCAAAGATTTTTTTACTGCTTCAGATACACAAGTTATTTTGTTGATTCTTGAATTTCTATGAGCAAGCCAAGTTCCTAAATCAAGACGTGATAAATTTCCCATAGTGCCACGATAGGCTATAAGTGGAATATTAGAACGCAATAATCTTAAGGCGATAATAACACAAGATAAACTTTTTCCATCAACACAGTGTATTACATTAGGATTAAAATTCTTTATCAACTCTATGAATTTTACTATTGCCCCGATTGAAAGTTTTGATTTTGTTTTGAAAGTGCAATGCTTTATGGTGTTATCTTCTCGTAATTTTTTGAAGTTTTCAACTGCAGGTGCGACAACATAATATTCTACACCTTTTTTACTTAGCCCCTTTAAATATGCCAGCTCACAATTATCTATAAAACTACAGCAATACAAAACTTTCATAAGTACATCTCCTAAAATTTTGCCTTTTTAAAAGTAACATGTTTATTCGTGGATTTCTACTCTTTTTAAATAGCATTTCTGTAGAATAATATAAAATAGGCACAAATTAAGGTTGTTATACATAAGATAATTTCAAAATTATTTATTACTATCGATAAGTAAATTATAAAAAGCCAATAAATCTATATGAAAATTTTTACAAAGAAGGTTTAACCCAAATTTCAGAATCTCTTTGTAAATAATTCAAAGTTGTATCTTTTTCTACGCCAACAGAAACTTCGATATTATCTCCGATTTCTTTAGTTTGAATAAAGATGAATTTTTTAAATTCTGGTGGAGGGAAAAAAGGATGCTCTAAACTCTTAGAAATTAATTTACAGTTTGGAATGAATATTTTGTAAAGTTCATTTGATGTTTTTTTAATACTAAAATTTGTTTTTTGATTTAAAGCAATTTTTGAGATAGATGATCCGGTTATGTCATTGTCAAAATAAACAGAACTCAAAATGCAATTTCCATCATTGCTGATTTGTTGATCGGTTAGATTGTTTTTTGCCAATTTTTCTTCTTGTAAAGATTTCATTATATCTTGCTTTGATGAAACGATTTCTTTTTTTAAACTATTTGGTTGAACAATAGGTGGTTGAGGGGTGATTTGTTCTTTTTGCAATTTTGGTGCAGGACTCTCAATTTTGTTTTCCTGTACGATCCTGTTTATTTTTACAACATTTGGACTTTCTAATTTTTGGGCACTCTCTGCAATGTTTTCCAACTCATCATTTGAAATGGCAAGCAGCACAGTTAATTCTCCCTTATTTAAAAAAGTTGTATATGAAGGCACAAAGTTGTCTTTTAAGTCCACTACTAATCTTGTTTGATAGGGAGGGTGCCCACCTAAACGAATTGCCTTTATAAGAGGAACGTTATTAATCCCAACATTTTCACTTTTTTTTATGTTAAAACCTGTTATGTCAACAATTATTCTCGCAGGATTAGTTAGAGCAAACTTTTCTATACTTGATATTTTATTATTTTTTATTTTTAAGAGAACATTAGAATTTTCTTTATAAATTTTGAATTCAAAACCTTGTCTTTGAAATGAAAAAAGCTCTTCTAAACAAAATGCATTGGTAGCGATAAAAATAAAGCTTAAAACAAAACACGCTAATGTGCTTCTTTTTAAAAAATTAGGCATATAAAAAAACTCCTTTGCTTTATATCTCGCATATTAACGTAAAAGTCATAGATACGAGCATTCCCTTAAAATACAAATACTAAAAAATGCAAACAAAATCACGATAAGATTATATAAATATGAGATAAGTAGAGCAAGAGTAAACTTTTTAATTAAAAAGTTTTTTATTTTACGTAATTTTCAGGAACTTCTTCAGCCAATGATATTTTTGGCGGATTTAGAATAAATCTTAATTTTCTTTCAAAAATAATTAATGCTGCAGGTTGAGGACTTCGTAATTTTATAATATTTGTAATCTTTTTTTTGTCCGTGTATTTTAATTTAATTTCCTTGTTTGTCGAATATTCTGAATCATCATTATTTAAGTTCGTGGATTCAAAAATTAAATGTTCATTTATTGGAGAAGAAAATACTAATTGTCCTCCTCCCAAGGCTTCTTTAAACATAATAATAGTATCTACAAAGAGAGCAACCCATACAGGAACTTTTTCATTGTTATGGATCATATGGGTTACCCCTTCGATATCTACAGGGTTGGCAGGCTCTATGGTTACAGTACCATTAAAAATAATTTCTGGCTCTAAACTTTTTGCTTGTGCAATAAACGCAAATCGCCTAACAACAGATCTTACGGCTAGGTATTGAAGAATCAAACTTGGTTTTATATTTCTCCATGAACGGGATGAAAAAAATTGAAATGTTATTGGAGCTAAAATTAGCACAGTCCAAAAAATGAAATTTATTTTTAGTCCTATAGCTACTGTTGCGCCAATAATAACGCTGATGATAGCTGCGAAAATACCATTTGTATGGGACTTATTTAGGGCATCGATTTTTGCCTCTGGAGTAATTTTTCGCCATAGGTCGTCTACGTTAGATAGGATCATTTTTCCCTTTTTGTGGTAAAATTTGCATACTAAAAGTATCAGTGTAATTATTTAAATAAGTTACATGATCGTATTTCTAAAAATGCATTTTATATGCCAAGTCTTTAGAATATTTAATTTCATTTACTTATTAAACTTAAGTAATTATACTAACAACGGTTTATATTTTATTTACAGATTACATGATAAAAAAATTATTTTTACTATTTTTATTTCTTTTTACATTATCAATTTTTATAGGTGGTATATGTGCTGTATATGGGTACTTTTATATTACGAGAGATTTGCCCAAATTAGAGCAAATAGAAGATTATAAGCCTGATGCTGTAAGTCAAATTTTGTCTTCTGATGGGGAGGTTTTGGCAGAATTTTTTGCAGAAGAAGGAAGACGATATCCAATAAAGATTTCAAAAGTGCCTGCTGTTGTTAGGAACGCTTTCTTGGCGGCAGAAGATGCTTCATTTTACACACATCAAGGGATAAA
The DNA here is from genome assembly GCA_964534945.1 of uncultured Bdellovibrionales bacterium. Taxonomy (GTDB): domain Bacteria; phylum Bdellovibrionota_C; class UBA2361; order UBA2361; family CAKMMH01; genus CAZHFA01. The sequence goes on from CAZHSB010000010.1 coordinate 13,886, forward strand.
TCCAGTTAGCATAGTTCGGGCATTTGTTATAAATCTGACGCAGAAAGGTGTCAAGCAAGGCGGTTCAACAATTACACAACAGGTTGTTAAAAATTTATTGCTTACAAAAGAAAGAAGTTTTGAAAGAAAAATAAAAGAAGCAATTCTGTCTTATAGAATTGAAAAAATATTTTCCAAAGATGAAATACTTGAAATGTACCTCAATGAAATATTTTTTGGAAATAGAGCATATGGTATTTTGGCGGCATCTCGAGCATATTTTAAAAAAGAAGTTCAGGATTTAACTATTGCAGAAGCTGCGATGCTTGCAGGGCTTCCCAAAGCTCCATCCGCTAATTCTCCACTTTCTCATTTTAATTTAGCACAGGGGAGACAATTTTACGTTTTAGATCAAATGGAGAAAGAGGGATTTATAACGAAAAAAGAATGTGAAGAAGCTAAAGAAGAAAAATTAAAAATTTATAAAAGCGATCTTAACAAAGTTTTTCATGCACCATTTTATGTAACAGAAGTTAGAAGAATCTTTCAAGAAAAATTTCCAAATTATAATGTTGATTTAGAGGGCTTAAGAATTCATACAGCCTTAGATGTAAAGGCTAATAAATTTGCGAAAAAAGCTTTAATTAAGGGATTAAGAGAAGTTGATAAAAGAAGAGGCTGGAGAGGGAAAAAAGATACTATAGAACCAGCAAGCCAAAAGGAATACATTAAAAAGTACAAAAATGTTTTGGAACAAGATATTTCTGTTGGTGATATTTTGCCAGCAATGGTACAAGAAATTGATTCTAAAGGTGGTTTTATATCAGTATTAATAGGAAATAAAGATTTTAAAATTTATTCTAAAGATTTTGTTTGGGCTACAAAAGAAACTTTACCAAGTGGGGAAATAAAATATGTAAATCCGATGAGAGATTTAAAATCTGGCGATATTATAGAGGTTTCTTTTATAAAGGAAGATGGAACGTTTAAGCCAAAATTAGATCAAACGCCTGATATAGAGGGAGCAATTGTTTTATTAAATCCTCTTACAGGTGAAGTCGTTTCGTTGGTCGGTGGTCTTGATTATCAAACAACGCAATTTAATCGTGTTACTCAAGCGAAAAGACAGCCAGGGTCTGTGTTTAAACCGATAGTTTATTTAACGGCAATTGATGCATATAATTATACTCCATCAACAATTGTATACGATAGTCCTAGAACATTTAGAGTTAATGATGATTTTTGGGTTCCAAATAATTTTGATGGAAAGTTTTTAGGACCAATGACATTAAGAGAAGCCTTACAAAAATCAAGAAATTTGGTTTCAGTTGATATTATAAGCAATATTGGAGTTGATTCCGTTATCCGTTATGCAAGAAAACTTGGTATAGAGAGTGATCTAGGAAAAAATTTATCATTGTCTTTAGGAAGTGGTGAGGTTTCTTTGTTAGAGCTTACAAGGGCATATGGAGTTTTCCCGGCAGGGGGAAGACTAGCAAATACTGTTTTTATAACGAGTATTGAAGATAGAAATGGGAAAATAATTTACGACTATACGCAGGAAGATTTAAATACATCAAAACAAGTTATTGGTGAAGATGTAGCATTTATTATGTCATATTTAATGAAGGGAGTTGTCGATAGCGGAACGGGTTGGAGAGCTAGAGAATTGAAACGTCCTGCAGGTGGAAAAACGGGGACTTCAAATGATTTTATGGATGCGTGGTTTATTGGTTTTACTCCTAAATGGTCGGCAGGAGTTTGGACAGGATTTGACACAAAGCAAACAATTAGCAAAAAAGAAACAGGTGGAACTGCAGCAACTCCAATATGGTTATATTTTATGCAAGATTTTCTTGATTATCAGGAAAATAAAGATTATGAACAGCAAGTAAAGGATGAACAAGAGCTTGCAGAAAAAACAGGTATAGAATTTAAAAAGCCTTCTCGTCCGACGCCACCTAATTTTTTACCACCAGAAGATGTTGTTCCTTATTGGATAAATAAAAAAACAGGAGTAAGAGTAGAAAAGGATGCAGATGGCGCTTTCTTGGAATATTTTAAAAAGGGTACAGAGCCAAACGAGTCAATAAGTGAAGCAGAAACAGAAACAATAAACTATCTAGAGCAAATTGATTTATAATAATTAAAAATGATTGATTATTTTAAAACGATTCTAAAGAATTTGTTAGTTCTCCAATCTTTTTGTCTAATCCATCTTGATTTTTATTTAATGTCCTAGCTTTTTTGTAATTTTCAAGTGCGAGCAATATATCCGATTTCATTTCATAAGCAGTGGCCAACGTAGTATAGGCTTCAGCAGATTCTTTTAATTTGACTGCTTGTTTTGCTATATTTATAGCTAGATTTAATTTGTTATTTGCCAAAAGTACATTTGCATAATTTGTTAATAATTGAGGATCATTTTTATTTGCTACACATGCTTCTTGATACATAAATTCTGCTTTATCTAATTTTTTTTGTAAAAGATAAATATTTCCCATTTTTGCATAAAGACCTTTTGTGCTTGGCTTTAATATTAAAACTTTTTTATAACTTTCAATGGCATTATCAATATCTTTATTTGAAAAATAGATATCTCCTAATAGATAATGGATATCCGAAACCTTAGGATATAATTTACTATATTCTTCAAGGATATCTAAAATGTCATTTGATTTTTTTTGGCTAATTTTTAATGTAGCAAAGTTTAATAAAGCAGAAATGTTTTTACTGTCTAAACTTATAGCTTTTTGAAAAAATTGTTCTGCAAGCTTAGGATTTTTATTTGCAATTGCCACCCCTTTTTCATTAAATTCAATAGATTCTTTTGAAATTATATCAGGTTGTTCATTGTTTATTCCATTTACTGATTGATCTACTGCAAATACAATATTTGGATAATTAAAGATGCTTAATAGTAATGATAAAAGAAGGAAATTTTTTCTAATATAAGAATATGCCATGTGGAACGGTCCTTTTAAGTTTTAAAAAAATAAAGATGTAATAAATAAAATTAACAATGGGCTTGCCAATACAAAAGCTTTTATAGTTTTAATGTGAATAATTTTTTTATAAAGAAAAATCTTTTTAAAAATAATCCCAAAAATTAAAATTAAAAAAGGAAGTAGAATTAAATTTCTATTTGTTAATATTGTCGCCCCAAGAATACTTAATGATATTGGATAAAATGAAAATAAAATTAAAATAAGTGCAAAAAGTTCAAAATTTCTTTCTTTTTTAAATAGTTTATATTTTATTTTTAGAGTATTAGAAATTTTTCCAGAGACAAAATATAAAAATAAAGTTAGAGATATTAATAAGCTAGATATACTTAATGCCAAAATAAAGACTTCATAGCGAAAATATGGATTGTTAAATTGAAAAGATAATATTGAAAGCAAAAAATATTCAAGGAACAAGAAGAAGAAGTATTTTCCAATAGTTTTCGCAAAAAAATAAAAAGAAAAAAATGATGTTGATATATACCCCAATGATAACATAACGGCACAAATTCCAAAATCAATTTTTATTGAAAATAGTACGAATGCAATAATTATTGCCCAAAGAAAAGTAAATAAAATTGGAATGTTGTCTATAATTTTATCTATAAAAGATGAGTTTTTTTTATTTAAGAAATTTATTTTAAAAGAAGTGTTTTTGAAAAAATATGTAAAAAATATAAGGAGAAAAATAAGTAATGAATTAGCCAAAAATTTTTTTTGACCAAAAGAACTTTGATTATAAAAACCAATAATTATTGGGAAAAACAATATACAAAATTTATTTAAAATATTCATTTATCACTCGCAAAGACAAAAGACATTATATATAATAAAATAAAAAGCTATCAGTATTCTATTATATAGGATATTTTTTGTACAGGTCTCAAAGGAATGGAATATAATTTTGAAAAAATATTAAAAGAAATCGATAATAAGCATATAAAGCTTGGTCAGGAAATTGATGAATATAAATATCGTGTAAGTTACATAGAGGTGAACCTTAAAAAATTAGCTGAAAATTATTTTTTTATAAAAGAAAAGGTCAAAAATAAAAAGGTCATGGCCATTGTAAAGGCCAATGCTTATGGCCATGGAATATTATACACGTCATTATTTTTGGAGGCATTAGGGATTGATTTTATTGGTACGGCTTTTTTAGAAGAAGCGATAGCGCTTAGAAATAATGGGGTCAAAGTTCCTATTTTAATGCTTGGTGGTTTTTCAAAATTACAAATAAAAAAATTTATAGAAAATAATATTGATATTACGGCTTCATCTATTGATAAAATTTTAAACATAAATGAAGTTGCAAAGGAGCTTGGAAAAAAAGCGAGAGTCCATTTAAAAATTGATACAGGCATGGAAAGGATAGGTCCCCATTATTATTCAGCAGAAAAGTTATTAAGTACGTCTTTGGAAATGAAAAATTGTGATGTTGTTGGAATATTTTCTCATTTTGCAAAGTCAGAATCTGATGAATCTTTTACAAAATTGCAATTAGAAAGGTTTTTAGAAGTGGTGTCTTTTTATGAAAAGCATTCTTTACCATGCCCAATAAGGCATATGGCTTCATCTGCTTCAATATTAAATTTTGAAGAGTCTCATCTTGATATGGTACGTCCTGGGGCAATTTTATATGGCATAAATCCAAGTGAAGAACTTTTTCCAAGTTTACCAATACATCCTGCATTGTCTTTAAAATCAGAAGTTGTTTATTTTAAAGTTGTAAAGGCAAATACTGGTATTAGCTATAATCATACATATAAAACTTCGGACCAAACACGAGTTGTGACAATTCCTCTGGGGTATGGAGATGGATTTTTTAGAAATTTATCAAACAAGGCTAGCGTGATAATTCATGGGAATAAGTATCCTCAAGTTGGAAACATTTGTATGGACCAATTTATGGTTAATATTGGTCCAGAGGGAGAAGCATATAATGGTGATGAGGTAGTATTGATTGGAGAGCAAGGAAATTCTAAGATTACGGCTAATGATTTAGCAAGGCTAGCGGGAACAGATCCAAGAGATGTTCTTGTTTCTTTAAATTCTAGGATTCCAAGAAGATATACTGTATAGTAATATAGCATTTAATGCTTTATGTTTTGTTTATGGAAAGAGGAAAGTTGATGAAAAAAATATTTTTATTAATTTTGATTTATAGTGTATTTGCGATAAGTGTATTTGCTAGCGGTGATGATGGGCTAAAGGTTGATAATGCTATAAAATTGCAAAAGACAGTTACAAAATCGGAATCATCTGTCAAGGCGACAACTAATGCAAGTGATCCTAAAAATGACTTTATTCCCATGCCAGATAGTGTAGCAAGTAGTGTTATTAAAACTATTTATGAAACTGGCAAATTTTCAATTGATGATCAGAAAGGTTATTTATTTCAAAAGGAAATTAATACAAAAAATCAAAATTTATCTAAATATTGGTTTGGTACTCCAATAAAAAATATAAATTCAAAGTTTCAAAAATTAGTTTTGTATTTCGTTCCTAGAGAGTTAAGAAAATATGGAGAAAAATTTTTAAGAGAATTTAAGATTAGTTTTGTGCTAAGAAGAAATACTTTATATATTTCTCATGATTTTGGTGGAAAAGAAAAAGAAGTAGTTTTTAGTCCTAGAGAAAATTCTAGGTTATGGATAAAAACACCGAATAAAAGTGATATATTACTTTTTGTTCCAAAGCAAACCAACGGGGAGGATGTAAGTCATTCATTTATGATTTGTCAAAGGGCAAATGAAACTGGATTCTACAAAGAAAACACTATACTAGAAGATGTTGGATATTCTATTGATAAAGTAAGTATGAATGTTACTGGAGGAGGAAAGGCATCGTTTACTACAGGATCTTTATATGAGGGGAAGGCTACAGTTGATATCATAACGACAGATGTCGTGACACCGTCAGAGATGTCGGGTGATAAGAGTATTGGCATAAATCCTAACGTGGAAGTTTCTTACTTGGCGAATAAAGATAAAGTTGCTACAATTTTAGACGACTCAAATATTATTGGAGGATTAAAATTTTTATTTACGATGCAATATCAAAGTGGGCAAAAAAGAGTATCTGACTTTACTAATTATTTGTGGATAAAAAAAGAAGATATTAATTTACCAATGAGTTTTTATGGAAAAATTGGAGATGAAAAGGCAAGGATTGCTATTGGAAAAGGAAATTGTTATTTAATAGTTTTAAATGCAAAAACGTTGAACCAAGTGTATTCTCAAGAAGAATTTACAAAAAATTTTGAGTAAAGAATTTTTAATTTAGGAAGATAATATGGTACTACTTGCTAATTTTATGACAGGAATTGGAACAGTTCTTGATTTGATTTTAAGTGTTTTTTTATTTTTTATAGTGATTAGGGCTGTTATTTCTTGGTTTAGTCCTGACCCATATAATCCGCTTGTAAGATTTATAAATTCTATAACGGAGCCAATGTTAAAACCAATAAGAAAAAAAATCCCTTGCACACCTTGTATTGATTGGGCAGCCTTAATTGTTATTGCAATTATTATTTTTTTACAGTCCTTTTTAGTTTCTTCTTTAATGGATTATGCGGTTGTGATAAAAAGATCTGTAATGTAATTAAATGGAAAAATTAGAAGAAATAATAGTATTAAAGCTTCTTGGTAAAGAAGCAATTAAGCAGTTTCAACTTGGAAAAATATCTAATAAATATTTAGAAAAATATAGCAAGATTATAAAAAAAATTTCTGAAAATTATATTGACAATGAAAATGGGAATCTTTCTAGAAATATGGATAAAAAAGATTTCGCAGTAGCTTATTCTTTATATTATTTGCCAATAAATTTTTATAAAGTTTCTTATATATTTTCTTGCCTAAATTTAAATGATTTTCAAAATAGAAAAATAAAATGTTTAGATTATGGTTCTGGGCCTGCGACAGGAGCTTTGGCTAGTTCGAAATTTTTCAATGAAGTTAATTTTACACTTTTTGATGAATCCTTAAAAATGTTAGAAATTGGGAAAAGCCTTTTAGAGTCATATTCTCCATCATCAAAAGTTAAAATTACTGATAATTTTAAGGATATTCAAGACAATTCTTATGACGTAATAACAGTATTAAATGCTTTAAATGAATTTTCTTCAAAAGATTTTTCAATTTTATTTGATAATTTAAATAAAATATTATCCCAAAATGGAATTTTAGTTTTCTTAGAACCTGCACTAAAAAAATGTGCTAGAAATTTGATGAATATTAGAAATAAAATTTTAGAAAAATATCAATTTTCTATTTTATATCCATGTACTCATCATGGAAAATGTAAAATGTTAAATTTTGAAAATGATTGGTGTCATAATTGTTTAGGGGGATTAAGTTCAAAATTAGTTAAACAATTAGACGAACTTACAGAATATAACAAGCATAGAATAAAGTATTCTTCTATAGTTTTTCAAAAATCAAAAATTAAAAAAAATGATGAATATTTTAGAGTTGTAAATATTCCAAAGATTATAAATCAAGGAATATCTTTTACTCTTTGTGGAGAAAATTTTTTTGATAAAATAAATTTGTCTAAACAGCAAATAAAAAAAGATAAAAAGATAAAAAAAATAAAATTTTTTGATAAAATTAAAAAAATTAATCTTCCTTAAGGAGTTGCAGATGGTTGCCAAAAAGATTGAAGAAATTTGAGGTTGTAATATCCATTACTTTTGCAAATGAACACTCTTTTATTTATCTCGACTTTGACGCTTTGAGATAAAATATAAAATTTTAATTTATATCTGAAGGTGTATCAACACGTTTTAATTTAAAACATTGATAGATTTTTTCCTCAATAGCAGTTACCTTTGAATGTAGTTCCTTTGCTCGTACTACTAGGGAAAACTTCATAAGAAATGGGCAACCTTTTTGTCGTGGTAATAAGCGACAATACAACTTGTGTCTTTTTAAATTTACAATCTTTACTAAAACCAAAATCTCGTAGTTCATCATCAACAAAACTTTCAAGATACAATGTAATTACATCAAAAAAAATGACACTTCATATCCCTCTTTTCCCCTCTGCCGTCGAAGTTAGGAGATATGGCTTTAAAACCTACGTTGGAAATAAATAATTTTACTAATTAAAAAAGAGATATTGTACTTGTTGTTGAATAATATTTATCGTATTTTTCATCTTTTATTTTTATTGTAAATTCAATTAGGCTTGGAAGTTCTCCCAGTTCATTCCAAGAATCTTCCCACGCTTCTTCTGCTTTGTTATAATAATGAAGCTTAAATTCTGAAATATCTTTGTAAACTGGGAAAGTCATTTTGCTTTCTGTTTGTAGTTCATAGCCATCATTATCATTTCCTGTCACAGGAACTTCATCTCGAATTAACCAGTATTTTTCATCTGATAAGGATTCTCCTTTTTCTCTTTTTCCCTTTTCTACATGATAACTAATAAAAACTAAATCAGAGACTCTCTTTGCTTTTGCAATATATTTTCCTCTTAAATATTGTTTTGCATTTCTTGACATAAATGAAATTGAATCATAACGAGCTCCTTTTTTTTCTTTTGCTTGTCCACAAAGATAAATCTTATTTCCCACAGTAACGGTCCTAGAATTACAATCTGTTTCTAATGGAAGGGATTCTTTTTGAACTAGTTGAAGCTCTCTATTTAATCTATTAGAAACATTATTTAAGACTAAATCTATATCACGCATGTTGTCTAATATTTTTTTTGATCGAATCATTTGTATAAGAATACTTTGAGTGACAGTCATAATGATAGCAAGAATACTAATTGCTAAAACAATCTCAATAAAAGTAAATCCTTTTTGACCTCTTAAATATGTTTTTTTCATTAATTATGACTCAACTCCTGTATAACGTATAAGATATAGTTTTTCTCTATTAGTTTCTCCCCAAGAAATCGTAAGCTCAATAAGTTTTATAAGGTTATCTTGCTCAATTCCTGCAAGTGTTGGTGAAGAAGCTTGCAAAAGAATAGAAAAATTTTCTAAATTTCTTTTTTCATTTTTATCTTCAACATTTAAGTCAAAATCATTTTTCTTTAAAAAATTCATTAAATCATCTTCTTGCTTTTCATCAACATCAATTTTTAATTTTCCTATTTCAATGTCTGACATTATTCGTCTTGCTACGCTCAAAGCAATTCTTTTATTTTTATCATTTATTGCTCGTTGCATACTCGCATGTTCCAGCCCAATTAAGACGACAAGAGATGTTGCAAGCATTAAAATGGCAATTCCAATTTCTATTAAAGTAAAGCCTCTTTGCTTCCTAATATGTTTTTTTAATAATCTAGCTTTCATCGCCAAATGCCCACTCAAATTCTTTATATTCATTATAAAATTCTGTAAACCCCGTAAAAGGATTTATCAATAATGTATATTCTCCTTTTCTATCATCAAAAAAATGAATTACGCTAAAATCTACAAAGCCTTTTGGACTAAAAACAATTTGCACAGAATCGGCATCTTCGGGAGTATATTCATTTTCTAATATTAATATATCTTTTATTTTAAAATTATTTGGTGCTAAGTTTGGCGTTGCAAGTGATGGAAAGTTTTGGGCAGGACGAAACGCTTTTCCATCTTCAGTTTCTTCTTCTGCTTCTTTTTGCTCCCTCTCTTTCCTAGTTCCGTAAAATCCCTTTGCGGTGTAATCTCCCTTGGCAGCATATTTGCTTTTTTTCTTAACGTCTTGTTCTGGTTCTTTAGGGTAGGCAATGCCTTGGTAATAAGCAGTTCTTAAATCTGAGCTACCACTAGACATAATATCACCTTTATTACCAGATCCCATAGTACCGACATTATAACTAAACGTACCATCTTCTGCGATTGCTATATTTAAAACATATTCTGTTTGATCTGCAATTGATTGATTATATAAAAAACTAATAGTCTCCCTTAAATTTCGAATGAAACCTTCTTCTCTTAGTCTAATGGCTGTGCCACTTTTATCTCCGACTAATAAAAAAAGACCTGCCATGATTAGTAAAACCATGGCAAGTTCAATTAATGTAAAAGCTTTTTGCTTATGAAAACTATTAAGCATTTTTATATTTTATGGCCCCTTAACTTCTATATCACCATCGACGCCCGAACCTCCAGCTTTCCTATCTGCACCTAAACTCTTTATTGTATAAGAATTGCCACTTCCTTGGAAAATAAATTTTGTTCCCCAAGCGTCAGTAACATCATCTTCTTCTGCAATAGGAACACAATTACTACCAGTCTTGTCATTGCAGCCTGTTAGATCATTGATTGAGTTTGGAATTGCATTGTATTCAAGCTGATATTCTGAGATTTTTCCTTTTAATGCAGTAATTTTCATATTAGTTAATTTTGATTTTGCTTTTTCACCTTGAGAGAAAAGCCCACCAGTTAAAAAAGTAAAAAGAAGCGAAAGAATTACAAGGACAATAATAATTTCTATCAATGTAAGTCCATGTTGGTTTTTAAAAGTTTTTGTCATTATAAATTCCTTTTTGAAAAGATACCTAATTTCAAATTTATTTATATAAATTTTAATTAACCTTGAATTAAATCTATCATGCTTACCATAGGCATTAAAATAGATATAACTATCGAAAAAACTATACCACCTAACCCAATAATCATCAACGGTTCAATTAATGATGTCATTGCGGCAAGAGTTGTTTTTACTTCATTCTCATATGCAGCAGCTGCCTTTGTAAGCATTTGTTCCAACTGGCCACTTTTTTCACCAACTGCAATCATATGAGAAAGAAGAGGGGGGAAAAGCCCACTTTTACTTAGTTCTCCAGAAAGGCTTTTTCCTTTTTCTACACCATCTCTTGCTTGTTCTAAAGCTGTTCTAAAATGGATATTACTTACAATATTTTTTGCTATATCTAGACAAGTTAGAAGATGTACGCCACCTGCAAACAGGGTGCCTATTGTACTTGCAATTCTCGCGGTTGCTACTTTTGTATAAAGTTTTCCAAAAATTGGAAATTTTATTAGTAATAGATCAATCTTAGATTTACCATTTTCTGTTTGATAATATTTTTTTATTCCTATAAAAAGCATCAAAAATGATAAGATAAATAACCACCAATATCCGATAATCATATCAGAAATTCCAACAACAATTCGTGTAGGAAGAGGAAGCGTTCCTCCTTGTTTTTGAAATATTTCAACAATACTTGGCACAACAAAAGCTAAAAGCCCCATTACTACTAAAATACAAAAAACAAACATTAAACAAGGATAAAACAAAGAAGAAGTTACTTGTCTTCTTAATGATAATTGTCCCTCTAAATAACGTGATAAATTTTCTAATATAGAATCAAGCTTTCCTGATGCTTCCCCAGATTCAATCATATTTACATATAATTTAGGAAAAGCTTTTGGAAATTCCGCCAATGCTTTGTGAAAAGCATTTCCCTGTTCGACATCTTCTTTAACATCGGTTAAAATTCTTTTTATTGTTCTGGATTCTGTTTGATCAGTTAACGCCTGCAATGCGCTGACTAATGGAAGGCCCGCATTTATAAGCGTTGCTTCTTGCGAAGTTAAAACCGCTAGATCTTTTAAAGAAATTTTATTTTTAAAAAAATTAATTTCTCCCTTTTTATTTACATTTTCTCCAGAGGTTTCTTTTATTTCAGTTGCATAAACACCACGAGTTTTTAATTTTTGTCTAGCAATTCTTATATTCTCTGCTTCAAGATTTCCCTTTATCTTTTTTCCATTTACCGAAATTGCATTATATTCAAAAACAGGCATCTAAAAATCCTTTTAATCTTATAAACTCTCATTTTCATGTGTTACTAACAATACTTCTTGAACCGAAGTCATGCCAGCTAATACTTTCGTTGCGCCGTCCATTCTTAAAGTTTTAAATCCTTTCTTAAATGCCGCTCTTTTTATTGCGGAAGAATCCATTCTTTGAATAATTAGGCTTCTTATCTCTTCATCAATTAATAAAAGTTCATGAATTCCAGTTCTGCCTTTGTAACGAGCATTTTGACAAAAGTCACAATCATTATGTCCTGCTCTAAATGCTTTCCTCGATTTGATTTTTTGAGGAGAAATGCCAAGTCTTTTTAATTCGTCATCTGATAATTCATATTCTTCTTTACAAACAGGGCATAATCGTCTAACTAGCCTTTGAGCCATTATTGCTAAAAGACTTGATGAAACCAAAAATGGTTCGACTCCCATATCAAGCAATCTTGCTATAGCGCCTGCCGAATCATTCGTATGAAGTGTTGATAAAACTAAGTGTCCTGTAAGAGATGCTTGAATAGCAATATCTGCAGTTTCTGAGTCACGAATTTCTCCGACCATCACGACATCAGGATCTTGCCTTAAAATGGCACGCAATCCCGAAGCAAATGTAAAACCAATTTTAGAATTAACTTGCATTTGTCCGATCCCTGGGATTTGATACTCTATTGGGTCTTCAACAGTTAAAATATTTAATTCTGGTTTGTTGATATAGGACAAACAAGAATAAAGAGTAGTCGTTTTTCCAGATCCAGTAGGACCTGTTACTAAAACAATACCATTTGGTTTTGTTATTAGGTTTTGAACTGCATTTAAATTTCTTCCTATAATTCCAAGTTGCTCTAAATCTAGCACCGTGGAGGTTTGATCTAAAATTCTTAATACAATTCTTTCACCAAATGCTGTAGGAACTGTTGATACACGGATATCTACATCTTTTCCTGCAATCTTAATTCCAATTCTTCCGTCTTGTGGCAACCTTTTTTCTGCAATATTTAAACCCGCCATAATTTTTATTCTACTTGCGATACCAGCTTGGAACATTTTACTTTCACTAGCGACATCATATAATACACCATCAATTCTAAATCGTACTTTTACTTCATTTTCAAATGGCTCAACATGAATATCTGATGCTCTTTCTGTGTTTGCCTTAAATATCATGGCATTTACATAACGAATGATTGGAGCATCATCATCTTCTGCATCCGTTACATCAATTTTTAATTCTTGATTAAGCTCGTCATCATTGTCATCATCATCTGATTTTAAATCATTTGAACGATCATTCATAAGACGTGTTTTAATAGAATTTATTGCTTTTAAAATTTCATCTTCTGGTGCGGCGACAACTCTAATGGTTTTTCCAAAGCAGATTTGAAGTTGTTCAATTAAATTTATGTTGTCAGGTTCTGAAGTTGCTACAACAATTTCATTTTCAGATTCAGAAATAGGAATTGCCAAATAGTTTTTTGCCCAAGATCCAGTGATCCTAGCAAAATCTCCCTTTTTTATATCTTGAGGTAAGATTGGAGCAGGAAGTTCATTGTAATAAAGAATTCCTAAATATCTTGCAAGCGCCTTAAGGTCGTTTGCCCGATTTAAATTCTTTGCTTCACTATTCATTTATAAAATCCCTTAATTTATTTTAAACAAAAAATTACTTACTAGCCTTTTTCCAAGGTGCCCTTCCAAGATTCATTATTTCATATGGTGCTAAATTATGCCAGCTAGCTTGTTTTAACTCACCATAAACATATTCTGCATCTTCTTTTGTTTTAAAAATTCCCTCTGTATGAAGTTCTAATTTCTTTCCTTGCGAATCATATAAATAATAAGCGTCAGGTTCGAAGAAATTTTTAGCAATTCTATTTACGTCTTGTGGCATTGTAATTCCGAAAAATCTTTTTGATGTTTTAAAAGGGGAGCCTTTTTCATTAGATAAAAGTTTCATAACAATAAATTTTTGATTTGAATTTGTTAAATTACTATTTTTTAATTTATCTATATTTAAAGAAGCTCTTGGCATTTCTTTAGAAGTAGTTTTTCTTGCGCCATTTATTTTAGGAGAAGCTTTTAATTTTAAAATTTCTCCGCTGCTTTTTGGAAGATTATTATCAGTGTTTCCAGCTCCTGTAATCATACTAGGAGGAGTGCCGTCAAAATCTTCTGACATAGCAATTTGATCTATTCTCGGATTTTTTAATTGTTCACTTCTATTTGGAATAACGTCATTATAGGCTATAACATCTTCTAATTTATTTTTTTCTTCGATAGTTGTATCTCTCGCATCATATTGATCTCTAATAACACGAGGAGTAATAAAGATTAAAAGATTTGTTTTATCAAATGCATTTGTACTCTTTTTAAACGCATGTCCTAATAATGGAATATCCTTTAAGAAAGGCACTCCATCTTCTGATTGAGAAGTGTTATCAGAAATTAATCCTCCAATAACAATCATCTGATTATCTTTTGCAATAACTGTTGTCTCACTAGTTCTTACAGTTGTTGTAGGTCCTAATGTAGAATTTGCTGTTGCAGTTACAACACTCGAAACTTCAGTAAATACATTTAATGTAACAAAATCTCCTTGACTTATTCTAGGAGTAAGCCTTAGCGTAATACCAACATCTTGCCTATCAATTTGATTAATAGTGTTATCATAATTTTCATTTGATGTTGACGTACTTGCTAAAAACGGAACATTTTGTCCGACAACAATTTCTGCTTCCTCGTTATCAGCAGTTAAAAGATTTGGAGCGCTTAAAACATTTACATTTGATTGGTTTGCTGCAGCTTCGAGCAAAATAGTTTGTGTTGGAAGGGTAACATCTCCTAAAGTTAAACTTCCTGAACTTGCAGCCGCTGCGGTAAATCCTGAAAGTTGATCTGGATTTTTAAAAAGATTTTGTAAACTTCCAGTTGTGTTAGAAGCAAAAAGTCCGCCATCACTTCCGCCTGTTGATGTTAACCATTCCATTCCCATTGATTCTGTATTTGTAAGCCCAACTTCTAACAACATAGCCTCAACAAGAACTTGACGTCTCTTTATATCAATTTTAGAAAGAAGATTTAGGATTTTTTGATAATCTGTTTTGCTAGCACTTATTATAAGAGAATTTGTCGCAGGATCTGCTGTAATCGAAACATCTTCTCCTAAATTTGCAGATTGAATAGGATCATCTGATTTTGCGCTTAACCTAGAAGTTCCTAAGGCTCTAGTTTGGCTTGAAAGTCGTTGCTGGGTTCTGTTTTTCTTTTCAGTGTTATTAGAACTTGTTTTTGTTGTCCCACTATTACTTTCAGAAGCAAGTCCCGAAAGTACTTCTGCTAAATCTTCAGCATTTGCATGTTGACATCGATACACATAGAAACGATTTCCCGATAAATCAAGAGGACTGTCAAGCTGATCTATAAGCGCTTTAATTTTTAGCGTTGTATCTTCATCTGCTAATAAAATAATTGAATTTGTCCTTTCATCTGCAATTATCTTAGGTTCTTTTGTTCTCGATGAAATAGTTTTTCCATTTATATTTGCTTGAGATGCTTGAGCTTGATTTGCCGCCATTCTATTTTGATTAAAAAATCTTGGAGGAACATTTCCTGGAATATTACTAGTATTTGTGGCATTGTTTTTTTCATCTGTTAAAATTTCATTTAACTTTTCTGCTATATCTACTGCCTCTGCATAAGAAATAGGAATGATTGTCATTTCTTGGTTTGTAAAAGGGACATCTAAGCTTTCAATAATTTTTACTAATCTTGCAATATTATCTTCTGAATCAATGATAATGAGAGAATTGGTTCCAGTGTAAGCATTTACTGTTCCGTTTGGAGAAATCATTTGAGATATAATTTGTTGCATATCCTCCGCGCTAACATACTTTAAATTTATAAGTCTTGTTACAATTGCAGCAGTCATATTATCATCTGTTGTTAATTTTGTAGGGATTGTTGATCCTTTTGCTTCTCTCGCAGGAATTATTTTCCAAAGATTTTTACTAACAGGAACGGAAGTAAAGCCTTTTAATGCAAGGACAGATTCTAATATTTGTAATGCTTCTTCTGAAGTTACTTTTCCAGGAAGATATATAGAAACTTTGCCTCTAACATTTTCATCAAGAATATAATTTCTTTTTGTTGTCTTGCTAAAGACTTTTACAATGGCTGCAATATCTGCATTTTTAATGTTCATTTCTGTTGATGCATCTTTTTCAAGATCTTTCTGCATTTGAATCTCATTTGCTGCTGGCTCACCCATTGGTTCGCCTACAGGAGGTTCTCCCATTTGTGGTCTTCCTAATGGATTAAATGTAGCAGGGTCCTCACAAAATGCTGTTGTCGCATTTAGTATTAAGCAAGTCGCCAATGCAAGTTTAACTAGTTTTTTTAAAATAAATAATGCTTCCATAAAGTGTTACCTTATTTTATATTGTAAAGTTGTAGCTTTTTTACTTCTTTCAAGTTGAATCTTTAAAGAAGTTTCATGCTTTAACTCTTCAAAAATTTCCATTGCTTTTGAAAAATCTCCAAGTTGTTTTCCATTAATATTTTTCAAAATATCTCCATTTTTTAAACCTAATTTTTCAAAAATACTTCCAGATTTTATTGCAAAGAGTCTAAGTCCTATAGGTTTTCCTTCTTGCCAAAACGGAATTGCTCTTGCTTGAGTCATTATAAGAGGAAGATTTTCTAGCGTTTTTTGAACTTCTGTAGCATCTAAGAAGACGACAGGTCCACTACTATCACTATCACCGTCATCCGCATCAAAGTCATCAATACTTAAGATTTCTATGCCATCATTTATTTTTATTTCAACTTTGTTCTTATAAATTTTCATTAATGTTGCTATGGAAAAGATACTATCCCCTATAGAGAATGCATCTTGAATTTTATTTTTTGTATCTTCTATTATTGCATATGGGGAAGTACCTTTAGTAAGGACTGTTCCAATTAATGCAAGAGGCATTTCGCCAGTTGAAATTTTTACATTTTGGTTTTGATCAGTTTTTTCTGAAGAAAATTTTCCAAAAATACTATTTTTTGTAATAGCTGTATAATTTACATCTGATACAACAGAGGAGCCTGCTTTTGCACTACGACTTTTATAAACAGAAAGCGTAGATAAAATATCATTTTTTATATCACTCGAGCCATTAAAAAAAGAGGCTGAAAAATCTTTAAATATTATAAGAGCGCTTGCTAATACGAAAAAGATTAGAATGATCTTTAAAAAACGCAAAGCTATTTTTTGATTATTTTGTTGTAATAATTTTCTAACTTTATATTTTAACGACACTAAAACAATCCCTTTTACAAAAATTTCTAAAAACGAAAACTACAGCACGTCTGTTATTTATGATGTATTTTGTTAATAAAAGGTGTTAAAAATTTTTGATATTTTTTAAAAATTTGATAAAAATTTGATTATAAGGAATCTTTTGACTTATCTTGTCGAAAATTAGAGGATTTTTAGCTTAAAAGAAAAGAATTTCCTTCTTTTAAGCTAAAAAGGGAAAGCTTATTTTTTTTGAATCTTTTCCTTATGCTTTCTTAATTGAGATGTAATAGTATCTGCTAAAGCATCTATCGAAGCATATAGATCAGAACTTTCTTCTGATGCTTTAAAATCTCTTCCATCTGCTCTAAAACTTGCCTCTGCAACGTGCCTAGTTTTTTCTACGCTAAGTACAATTGTAATATCTGTATCTTGATGGACTAATTTTTTTAGAACATTTCCTAATTTATCAGCTGCATAATTTTTTAATGCATCTGTTGCTTCTGTATTTCTAAAAGAAATATTAGTTGTTATTACTTTTCCTGATTCTTGCATTTAATACCCCTTTTTTTTAAATAATCACATTAAAAAGTGTATCAATTACCTTTATTTTGGCAATATGTCTTTTGCTAAATAATGATAATAATACAACCTTGTTAAAAAACATTTTTTCTCTTTGATGAAGAAAGGATTCCCAAGCTTTCTCTATACTTTGCAACAGTCCTCCTAGCGATCTTTATGTCTTTTTTGGAAAGTTCTTCGGCAATTTCTTGGTCACTTATAGGATTTTTACTGTCCTCTTTTGAAATAAGTTGTCTTACCAATTCTTTTATATATGAAGAAGAAACATCGGCCTGATCATTTTTAAGACCTGTTGTAAAAAAATACTTTAATTCAAAGATTCCTTGTGGCGTATGTATATATTTATTATTCGTTACTCTACTTACTGTTGATTCGTGCATTTCTATATCAGTTGCAACATCTTTTAAAATCATTGGTTTTAGAGCACTGACACCATTTTCTAAAAAATCTTTTTGAAATTTTATAATGCTTTTTGCAACTTTATAAATTGTATTTTGTCTTTGTTGAATACTTTTTATAAGCCAAGAAGCAGATTTGATTTTTTCACTTAAGAAATCATTTCCGTCATTATCTGCAATTAATGATGGATCTTTTGATAGATTTAAATACTCAGGATTTATCCTAATTTCTGGTATATCTTCATCATTTAATCGTATTTTCCATGAATCGTTATCCTTATATACATAAATATCTGGGCTTACATAGCTAACCGTTTCATTTAAAAAGGCACGTCCTGGGTATGGATCTAAAGATTTAATTTTCTTTAAAGCATTATATATATCCTTTATATCCACATTCTCTTGCTTTGCAATATAATCATACCTTTTGTTCGCTAGCTTTTCTAAATAATTATTTACAAGCTTCATCGCTAACGAGTCATTTTCTCCCATAATTTCAAGTTGAAAGCATAGGCATTCCTTTACATTTCTTGCGCCAATTCCTGCAGGATCTAGCTCTTTTAAAATATCAATAGCATTTAAGATATCTTCATTTGTTACGTTAAAAGAAGTTTCCAACTCTTCATATGTTGTACAAAGATATCCGTCGCTATCTAAATTTAAAATAAGCTCAAGACAGAGTTTTTCTTCGTCTTCATTTAAAGAGAGTAACCTTATTTGAGATATTAAATATTCACTTAATGTCTCTTTTCTAGTCGCCGTGTTCTCTATAGACGGCATATCTTGCCAATCTTTTTGTGATTTGTTTACTGTTTTTCTAATATCTCCAAATCTTTCTTGATATAACTCCCAATCATTTTTTTCATTACTTTTTGTCCTTTGATCCTCATTTCGTTCGCTATCTTTTAAAACTTCTCGTATATCTTCTAAAATTGGGTTTTCTTCTAGTTCTTTTTCTATGGCTTCTTTAAACTCTAATCTCCCATATTGAAGCAGTTTTATTGCTTGCTGTAACTGCGGAGTCATTAGCAGTTGTTGATTCATTTTTTGAACAAGACGAAATTCTAAAGCCATACTACAATCTTTTTTCTAATATTAAAAAATAAAAATATTTTCATTAAAATATTTTATACATACCACTTTCTAGTAAGATGTCTTTTAAACAAAAATGATTTTATTTTTTTTAAGTTTCATTAAAAAACCTTAGAAATATCTTGAATATCAATTAAACCAACGGGTTTATTATCGATATTCACAACTATAATTTGATCTATTTCAAATTCTCTTAAAATTCTTCCTGCTTCTTGTATGAGTTTTTCTGGTGTTATCGTCTTTGGATTTTTTGTCATTACTTTTTTTATAGGATTTTCAAGAAAATCATATCCTAAACTGAGATTTCTTCTTAAATTCCCATCTGTATAAACGCCAGATAATAATCCCTCGTCATTTATCATAATAGCAGCCCCAGGACGCCCCTCCGTTTCGCCAATTTTTTGAATTACAGATTTAGTTATTTCATTTTCATTGACAATACATAATTTATTACCTGTTCTCATAATTTCGTCTACTTTCATTAAAGATCTTCCAAGAGCTCCACCAGGATGATAAAAGGCAAATTGTTCTGCGCTAAAATTTTGTTCTTTTAAAATCGCCATCGCTAACGCATCTCCTAATACAAGCATTGCAGTAGTTGAACTCGTTGGCGCCAATCCTAAAGGACAAGCTTCTTTTGTTTGATTTAAAGATAAAACAACATCACTATTTTGTGCTAATGATGATTTGTCATTTCCTGTTATCGATATAATAGGCGAACCAATTTTTTTAATTGAAGGTAAAATTTTTAAAATTTCTTCTGTCTCTCCAGAATTGGATAAAATTAAAGCAATATCATGCTTCCTAAAGCGACCAAGATCTCCATGTATTGCTTCTGCTGGGTGTAAGAAAAATGATGGAACGCCCGTACTTGCTAGTGTTGCAGAAATTTTCATTCCAATAAATCCCGCTTTCCCCATACCAGAGACAATTACTTTTGAGTCCTCACCAAGCTCAAGTAACATTTTTGTAGCTGTCACAAAATTATCGTTTATTGAAGATTTTATGTGAGTTAAAGCTTCAATTTCTTTTTGAATTACCTGTGATCCTGTATTCTTTATATTTTTATTTAATGTTTCCATGTTGTTCCTTAAAAAAACTACAAAATTTTTTCAAAATACAATTACCACAATCTGGCTTTTGTGCTTTGCAAATACGTCTTCCATACCAAATAAATTGATGATGCATTTGTTTCCAATATTTTGGAGAAATTTCTTTTTTTAAATCATTTTCAGTTTCTTTGGGAGTTTTTGCTTGGCTTAAATTCAACCTATGAGATACCCTAAAAACATGTGTATCCACAGGAAAAGTGTTCGCAATGCCAAGCTCTGTTAAAACTACATTCGCAGTTTTTTGTCCGACCCCAGGGAGCGATATTAATTCTTCAAAATGTTGAGGAAGTTTTCCATTAAAATCATTCATAACCATTTTCGAAGTTTGAATTATATGATTTGCCTTTGTCTTATAATAATTCACAGTTTTTATAATTTTTTCTACATCCTTTTGTGACGCAAAAGATAATGATTCAAAATTAGGGAAATTTTTAAATAAAAATGGAGTAACTTCATTTACCTTTTTGTCCGTGCATTGAGCTGAAAGCATAACAGCTACTAAACATTGATACGAATTTTTGAAAATTAAAGCCCCTTTTAGATTTGGATAAGTTTGTGTTAGAATAGTTATTATATTAGAGCTTCTCTTATTCATAAGATTAAGATTATAATTAAATAAAAAATAATATAAAGAGTTTTATAAAAGTCATTTGTGGAGAATTTTATGCAGGAAGAACGTAAACCTATAGAACCTAAAGTTAAGGGGTTCATTTGTGCAACGGTAAATAGTGATGGTTGTGAAAAATCTATAGAAAATCAAATTAATCTTGTAAAATCAAAGAGTTTTGACAAGCAGTTTAATAACGCTTTAGTGCTAGGAGGGTCTACTGGTTATGGACTTTCTACCTCCATAGTCCTTAGCTTGGGAATGAAAGCCAATGTGATTTCTGCTGGTTTCGAAAAAGAACCTGCGGAAAATAAAATGGGCTCCGCAGGCTTTTATATGACAAAAAGTTTAAAACAATTTTTAGACGAAAGAGAAGATAAATATCAATTCTTTAACATCGATGCCTTTTCAGATGAAAATAAAGAATTCATAGCAAATAAAATAAAGGAAAATTTCGGAAAATTAGAATTTTTGGTTTATAGCTTGGCCGCTCCAAGAAGAACAGATCCTGATACAAAAATAGTTTATACATCTGTTTTAAAGCCAATTGGAAAAACTTTTACATCAAAAACAGTCGACATATACAAAGAAACAGTAAAAGAAATTTCACTATCTTCCGCTTCTGAAGATGAAATAAAAGGTACGATAAAAGTTATGGGAGGAGAAGATTGGTTTAGATGGATAAAATTTTTAAAAGATAAAGATTTATTATCCAAAAATTTTAGAACAGTCGCATACTCATATATCGGTCCAAAATTAACGTGGGATATTTATAACGATGGCACAATTGGAAAAGCAAAAGAACATTTAACAAATACAGTTAAAGATATTGACGAAATCTTAAAAGATATCTCTGGAAAAGCTTATATTTCCGTTAATAAAGCACTCGTTACTCAAGCATCGGCAGCAATTCCAGTTGTGCCATTGTACTTAAGTTTGCTTTATAAATTTATGAAAGAAAAAGGAACGCATGAGGGTTGCTTAGAACAAATGATAAGACTTTATTCCACAAATAAAATCAAGGAAAATTGCACATTAGATCCTCAAGGAAGAATAAGAATGGATAATTTTGAATTAGAAGAAGATATCCAGGAAAAGATTATTAACGCTTGGAATAAAGTCGATTCGGAAAATCTTTTGAAGCTTACGGATATTGAAGGGGTTAGGGCGGACTTCCTCTCTCTCTTCGGTTTTTAGGGCGTATTTTCGCGACAAATCGTATAAAACGATTAGGGGGCTTCCTAGCTGTACGTCATAGTACACCGTCGTCAGCCCCCTAATCGTTTTCTCCAATTTCTCATCGAAAATACGCCCTAAAAATTAAGACCCAAAAATGCACCTTTAGGTATATTGTGCAAAATGAAAGAGTAGCTTCCTAGCTGTACGTCATAGTACACCGTCGTCAGCCCCCTAATCGTTTTCTCC
>CAZHSB010000010.1:36218-40470 GCA_964534945.1 uncultured Bdellovibrionales bacterium
AATTTCTCATCGAAAATACGCCCTAAAAATTAAGACCCAAAAAAGAGTGTATTCGATGACCTCATGTTTTCATTAATTGAACGCATCTCCGTTTTTATTCCTCGCAAAAATCTCCGTTGCCCTGAAAGGGCGATCCTAAAAATTTATGCGTGCTAAATGTACCTGCGTTGAAAACGCTACACAACTCGGCCCTTTGGGCTGAGTTTGCATTTTTTCCCCCAATATAATATGATTTACCAGTTTTTTAACGAGGTTTTTATCAAAAATTTTTTTTGGAAAGGTTATAAGAAATTATGAGAACTCAAATTTCCGAGAATGAAAAAAAAATTTTTGGGGGTGTAGTATTATCGTTGATATTATTTTTGTCCACGCTTTATGTGTGGTTGTTTTGGGAGATCGAAGATCCCTTAAAGATTTTTTTTAGTTGCCCTAACATTAATGTGTTGCTTGAAGATTTTATTTCAGCATGTTGTATTGCATCAACAACTTTCTTTTTTGCCTGTACACTTATTCGAATGAATAAAGTGATTTATGAGAGTATGAAAGATCACAGTATTAATTTTTATATTCTCGGATTGTTTTGTTTTTGGTGCGTGTTTTTGATTCCAGCATGTCTCATGTTCATATTTATGGTACTATCAAATGATTTTATGCTAAAAATGGGGTTCGCTATTACGGGACTTTATTTGGGTGTGATAAGTAACCATAGATTGAAAGTTTTAGGTTAATCCATAAGGACATTTTTAATTTAAAATGTCCTTTTTTTGTGTTTTTATAATTTATTTTTGCCTACTTATTTTGCTTTCTGTTAATCATACTTTATTACAATTACACTTCCCTAAATGAAATCTTTATCTAGAATGTTGTAATTTTTTTCTCAGTCTTCCTAGCTTCGTTGCAGGGCCTTTACTCCTTTCTATGCAAAATTTTTGGAGTGAAGAAAGTAATCCATCAGTGCCATCTTTCGCAAAAGTATGCGCTAATGTGACAGAATTATGTAAATTAGCAATGTATCTTGGAATGTCACGTTTTGCAGTTTCAAATTGTTTTGATTGTCTTAAAATATTTGCTGTATTATCTATACTAGACATTACAATCGCTACAAGAGCTTCATTTCTATCCTTCGCTTGCAAAACAAGGCTGTTGATTGATTCACCTTTTGTTGCTAAGGTTATAGAGTTTTCCACCCCTTCAAATGTAAAAGGTTTTACTAAAAAACCACGAGCTCCATGAATCATCATATCAAATACATTGTCAATTTCAGGTTGACCAGAAGCTGCAATTGCAACGACATCATTTTCAATCTCAAGAAGTTTCGCAATAAAAGCATCCATCGGCATGGTCTTTTCCGATGCATTAAAAATAACATGCGAAAAATGACGTTGTTCAAGTTTCTCTAATGCCGCCAACTGATCTGGAGAATCGCTAATATTTTCAAATCCAACTGTTTTTAATGCTGTTTTTAAATTATTTCTTTCAGCCGTATCCTTTTCTATAATAAGGATAGACGTTTTTAACTTTTCTCTACTTGTCATTCTAGAATCAAATTCAGA
This sequence comes from uncultured Bdellovibrionales bacterium, assembly GCA_964534945.1. Classification (GTDB taxonomy): domain Bacteria; phylum Bdellovibrionota_C; class UBA2361; order UBA2361; family CAKMMH01; genus CAZHFA01. The sequence goes on from CAZHSB010000010.1 coordinate 37,772, forward strand.
CATTTTCTTCTATAATAAAATAAATCCGTTAAAGAAATAATTTTTATAAATACTATTTAATTATTAAATAATACTTTAAACTCATTGTGTTATTTCGGATAAATAAATTAATTTCTTTAGAGGTAAATTATGGTGATTAATATCGGATTTTTAGGAGATATTGTTGGTAGGAGCGGTAGAAATTTTGTAAAAGAAAATATTTCAAAAATAAAAAAAGACTATAATTTAGACATACTTATCGCAAACGGAGAAAATGCATCTGGTGGAACAGGATTAGGAGAAAAAGAAGCAATTGATTTAAAAAACGCAGGAATTGATATTATAACCCTTGGAGATCATAGCTTTTCTAATAACAGTATAGTGCCATTCTTAAATTCGAAAGATAACAATTTTTGTATAACTCCCGCAAACTTTATAAATAAAAAATATGAAAAAAAATATTTAATCTATGAATATAAAAAAATAAAAATTGCACTTTTTTCATTATTAGGAAAAGTTTTTATTACTCAAGATATAATTAATCCTTTTGAAATAGTATTAGAAATACTTGATAAAATAAAAAAAGAATCAAATGCAAATATTATTATAATGGATTTTCACGCAGAGGCCACTTCAGAAAAACAAGCAATGGGATTTTTTTTAGACTCTAGAATTTCCGCGCTTTTTGGCACTCATACACATGTTCAAACTGCAGATGCTAAAATTTTAACAGGGGGAACTGCTTACATAACAGACGTCGGAATGTGTGGACCAAAAGATGGCGTAATTGGAATGGATAGCCAATGGTCATTAGATAGATTGATGGGGAAAAGAGAAAAAGGTTATAAACTAAGCGCAGGTAAAAATTTTATAAATGGTGCTATTGTAAGCATAGATTCAGAAAATGGAACGGCAAATAATATAAAATCTTTCCACCTTATTGAAGAATAGTCGTATGAAAACATACGGTCAACTCCCCTAAAATGAAAGATGTTTTTAAAAAAATCATCTTTCATACTCAAATTTTAAAATTTATAAATTTTTTTGAATACTTTTTATTACAAATAGCTTCTTACTGCTTAGGAAGTTTTTTAAAGTGGTCGATATCTTTTAGGTAGTAGCTAGAAAGATTGTGACTTATTTCGTCTGGAGATAAAAATGAAAAAAATATTATTATTTGTATTTACAATTTGTAGTTTGGCTTCAGTTTCAATTGCTCAAGATACATTACCAAGAGATAATGGGATAAGAGGATATCATGAAGCACCAGATTATAGAGAAAGTGAATCAAGCCCTTTTAGAATGGTTGCATATGTTCTTCATCCAATTGGCTGGTTCATTCGAGAAGGTGTTGTTAGGCCAATAGATTATGTAATATCTTCAAACTTTGTTACAAAAAGTATATTCGGATATAGAGATCCATATGATTATAAAGAGGTAGGTTGCTTTAATTCACGTGCAGAATTTTCAGATTGTAAGAAATATCCACCATATAACTATGATTCAAGCTCAAACCTTGCTTCAGCAAAAAATGGATTATCAGATGTAAGTACAGATTGCCCTTATAAGAAAAGTTGTGCTGGAAATAATGTTAGTACTAATGAAAGACAAGTTTATCTACCTGATGTAAATTTTGATTTTGATAAAAGAGAATTAAATACGTTAGGAAAAGGAAAGGCGAGAGTTATCGCAAAATTACTAAAAGAAAAACCTAGGGTAAATATTGTATTAAACGGTCATGCAGATTATATTGGTTCAGATTCATATAACAAAAAACTTAGTATGGATAGAGCAGAAGCTTTGAAAAAAGAATTAGTATATTTAGGTGTTCCTTCAGATAGAATTTCAACTTTAAGCTTTGGTAAGAGCCAACCTAATCTAAAAGAGAAAGATGCTCCGGCTAGGGCTATTAATCGTCGCGTCGAAATTGTAAGTGGCGCTTTTGGCGATAATTAAAAGAAAAGGGGAAGAGTTCGTCTCCTCAATATACTACTATAGTATTATTTGGTCGGCTCACTTTCCCTTGCTTTTCCAAAAATTCAAAAATAAAGGAGGTGCCTACCCAAAAAAGTGCACCAAAAAAGTGCATAAAAATTTTTGCGTGCTAAATGTTCCTGCGTTTTCCTAAATTGAACGCATTTTCTTTTTTATTCCTCTCGAAAATCTTTGTTGCCCTGAAAGGGCAAGCTACTGAAATATAGTGTACCGATGCACCTGCGTTGAAAACGCTACACAACCCAGCCTAGGGTTGGCTTTCCCAAAGGGAATGCAAACCCCAGGTAACAAACGCCACCCCCCGACCGCAGACTGAAAGTCTGCGACAAAAATTTAAAAATAAAGGAGGTGTCTACTCAAAAAAGTGCATGTCCTGTAATTTTTTTGAATCTTAAAATTAAATCACGCATCAAATATTATAGGTCCGACCGTTTTTTTTGGGGGGGAGTTTTTGTCAACAACTATTTTTTATGGTTTATTATGAAAAAGTTTTTATTTTTTATTGCAAGATTAATTTATAGAAAATTAAGCCATGTTTGGGGGCAAAATCACTATAAAAACAATAGGTTATCTAGGCTCGTAAGAGATTTTATTTTTTCAAAATTTTCAAAAATTTTAAAAAGTGCGTGTCCTGTAATCTTAGTAATCTTAATGGTATATCTTTCTTTATTTTTTCCAATTCTTCTTTTTGCGCAAACACCAACTCCAACAATAACTTCAACACC
>CAZHSB010000011.1:0-38574 GCA_964534945.1 uncultured Bdellovibrionales bacterium
ATTTGAAGGAATTAAGAAGAAGATTTTATGCTAATGAAATAGGAACATCAGATGAAAGTATAGAAAGTCGAGTTATACAAGAGATTTTGTCAGGGAATATGGATCAAGCAGAAAGCTTGGTATTAAATAAAGAAAAAGCAGAGTTGCAGGCGAAATCATTGCGAGCAAAAGATGCTGAGTACGAAGCATTAGAATCTAAAATAAGTGAATCTGAAATTTTAAAAGACAACGTTGATTTGAAGGAATTAAGAAGAAGATTTTATGCTAATGAAATAGGAACATCAGATGAAAGTATAGAAAGTCGAGTTATACAAGAGATTTTGTCAGGGAATATGGATCAAGCAGAAAGCTTGGTGTTAAATAAAGAAAAAGCAGAGTTGCAAGCGCAATCATTGCAAGCAAGAGATAAAGAGTACCAAAAGTTAGAAGATGAAGTTAAAACATCTTATATATTAAAAGATAAAGTTAATCTAGAAGAACTAAGGAGAAGATTTTATGCTAATGAAATAGGTGCATCAGATGAGAGTATAGAAAGTCGAGTAATCCAAGAGATTTTATCTAGGAATATGGAGCAAGCAGAAAGCTTAGTATTAAATAAAGAAAAAGCAGAGTTACAAGCGCAATCATTGCAGGCAAGAGATAAAGAGTACCAAAAGTTAGAAGATGAAGTTAAAAATTCGGAAGCATTAAAAGACAAGGTTGATCTAAAAGAATTAAGGAGAAGATTTTATGCTAATGAAATAGGTGCATCAGATGAAAGTATAGAAAGCCGAGTTATACAAGAGATTTTGTCAGGGAATATGGATCAAGCAGAAAGCTTAGTATTGGGAATGAGATCGCAAGAAGAGATGGTTGGAATTTTAAGGGCAAAAGAAAGCATTAAGGATATTCTAAATAGGAAAGATGAAAATGGAAATGACCTCTCTACCCTAGAAAAATTAAGATTGCTAGGTGAATTATCGAAAGGATTGCCAGAAAATATTAGGGAGCTAGTTAATAAGGATATAAAGGAACAAGAAAAGATATTAAGACAAAAATTTTTAGAAGATTTTAAGAAGACAGATTATTACCAAAACACAATGGATTTTTTGAAAGAATTAAAAAAATATTATAAACAACCTGAAGAAATTATGAAGAAAGTTGTCGAGAAAATATTAGAACTTCAGAAAAAAGTAGAGGAAGCAAAGGATAAAGATGAAAAAGAGTCTTTATCATCAATGATAAACTTTATTGTTACATACTGGAAAAAATATAAAGATAAATTAGAAAACCAAAACAAACCAAATAATCAAGAATCATTACCAAATAAAGAAAATAATGATAAAAAAAATCCGCTATTTTATGGGAATTTAAATTTTCTAGATAAAAAAGAAGATAAAGATTTTAAAAATAATACTGTGCCAAGCTTAAATAATAGTGAAGAAAAGATAAAAAATGGTAATAATGGAAAAGAAATTCCTCTAGTAAACTTAAATAAAAAGAAATTACGAGAAAATACAAAGGTGGTTAATAATGCAAAACAACAAGAGAAAAAAATAGAAATAAATAATATCCGACATGAAGAAAATAAAAATCACATAGGTGGGCAGGAAAATAATTCTTCAAAATACATCGAAAAATCAAGCAAAAAAGAAATATCTAAGGAGAATCTTCAAGCTAATGAGTTGAAAATTCAAGATATTAAAGAAGAGAACATAGATAAAATCCAATTAAAGGTAAGTGAATCTTCAAAGAAGAAATTAGAATCTAATAATCATAGTAAAGAAATTAATAGAAAAATTTCAGAAAAAAATATTATGAGCGAAGAAAAAAATCATACTTCAAGACAAGAACAAGAAAATCTTGAAAATATTCAGGAAGATACTAATTCTGTTTTAAAAATAAAACAAGAGACAACTGCTCAAGTTAAAGATGAGAAATTTTCTAACAAAAATAACAAAGATCAATCAATAGTTAAAGAGAAAGAGCTTACCTTAGAAGAAAAATTCAAAGGAGAAAAGCGAGAGGTTTTAAAATCAGAGCAAAAGTATATTCAAAAAGATGACATTAAACTTTTTAATGAAAAGAAAAATGATCTTTTAACAGTTCAGGAAGAAAGTATCTTTAGTAATGAAGAAAAAGAAATTGAAACTAAAAACAATGCAAGTACTCAAGAAGATAATTATGAAAATTATAAAGGGAATTTTTATAATAGCCTTATAGACGAAATAACTGAAGAATCGTTTGAAATAAAAAAAGCAAAAACAAGTGATATCGAGGATGAAAAAGAAGATCAAAGTCGAACAATTATTCAAAAGCAAGAAGAGCTAGTTAAAGAGTTATTTGCTACTATCGATAAAGAGTCAGAAAAATCAGAAAAAGTTGTAAAAGATATTGTGACAGAAGCAAATGTACAGACACCAATCAATAAAAATGATTTTGATTTTTTAACAGATGATTTTTTTGAAAATACTAATGAAGAAATTATAGAAGAAAATACTAAAGAAGATGAGGACAAAGAGAAAAATTTATCAAGTTCCAATATAAGCAAAATCGAATCTATGTTTGAAAAAATAGATATAGAAAATGAATTACTAAGAAGAGATGATATAAGTTCAATTAACTCTGGAAAAAGAAAACGTAATTATGATGAAAGATTATTGATGAGATCTGTTCAAGAAACAGTCATCTTATTGATGCTTCTTAGAAAATTTAACCTAAATTACGATGCATTATTAAAAGACGAGTTGGCTGGCGAGAGAATTAGTCCAACTATGGAAGATTATAAAAGCATTTTTAATAAAATATTAAGATCTCGATCATATAGGTGGAAAGTAATGCAAAGGAAGAAGGCTTATAAGGATCTTTTAAAGATGAGAATTTATAATACACAAAGATTTTTAGTGTTGATGCTATTGCAAATTCTTACATGTAACAGAGATTCTTATGGCAAGAAAAAAGATGAATTGGAAAGATTTTTAATCTCATTATCTCCAGAGATAAAAAAAGCCATCAAAACAGATATAACTTTTAAGCAAGTAATAAAATCTATTGGGCATGAAAGATTACAAAAGATTATTGATATAAAAAGATTGTATGATGTTAAGCCATTAGTTTTAGAAAAAAATAATGGAAACGAAGAAGCTACGAAACTTTAATGTAAAAGTTTTATTTTATTTCCTCAAATAAAAATCGTTGTTTTTTTAATAAAAAACCAAGAAGATTTACTTTTACAGATTTTCCAATTGTAAAATCTGGAGATGTCGGCAATACTCCCCATTTTTTAAATGTTTCGACTTCAATCAAAGCATGATCTCCTTTTATTTGAGTAATTGTTCCCAAAAAAGGTGTTCCAATAAGACTTAATTTTGATGTTAACATTTCTAAAAAACGAAATGTATAAAAACGAACGCCATAATTTTTCATTTGACGATTAATTTTGTTAACCATTTTTTTTATTTCAACTGCACTATATCCGCGAGTTTTATCTTGCAAAATTGATCGTGCTTGAATTTGATTTATTATTCCTGCAGAAAGTCTTCCTTTCATATCACAATATGAAAGAACTTTTAAAAAAGCATGACCACGATTTTTATTTTCATAATAAGATCTTTTTAAGAAAACATTTAAAAGATCATTTAAAATTTTCTCTGATTCGTTAATATCTTGTTTTCTAAAAATACGAGAATTGAAATTCATCTCTTGTAATTGAGATAAAATTTCCATTAAAAGAATCGGAGTCTTAAAAATTTCACTTGTTGCTGGAATTCCAATTTTATTTAAATTTCTTATAATTTCTTTTTTCTTCTGTAAAGATAACAACCTTTGGACTTTAAATATCGCTTTTTTTGGCTTATTCTTACTTAGAAAATTAGCGAAAATTTCTTTTGACTTTATTATAATTTCGCTAAGTAATAAATTAACGTTTAAATCACAAGTGTTATCAGCATTATTAAATTGAGGGGCGCCAAGTCTTTGAGATTTTAGTATATACCCAATTTCCATTATGATTTTTATATCTTCTAATGAATTTGCATTTTCAGGAGTAATTTGTTCGTGTATCTTTACATTTGCTAAAAATGGATCTTTTGTTAATTTTACTCGCTTAGCCTTATTTACTTCAAGCTCAAGGATCCAAGCGGGACTTTTCTTAGTAGAGGATAAATGAGAGCATTCAAAATTTGCTAAATTTCCAAGTACAGAAAGGCGGGATTTTGAGCCATAAATAGTAGCTCCTAAATTTATAGCAAAATCTTTTTGTCGTCCGCGAGGCTCTATTAACCAGCTAATATCTGCGATCGCAATAGTTAACTGATAAATATCTGTAGATATTCTTTTTGCATAGAATGCATCTTCAGGATCTAATGTGCCCTCTGAATCAATGGCGATAAAAGGTATATGTGTTAAATCGGGAATATTACTATTTAAACTTTTCATTTCTCTTATGTAAGATTCATTTATTTTAGGAGGTATTCCAAAATAAGCATCAAAAATTTTTTTAATTTTTTCAATATGCTCATTTGTTAGTAGCATCGTATCATGAAAATAAGTAGAAAATAAATTTTGAATTCCTTTATAGCCAGATTGTCTTTGAATAATTACTTTAACATTAAATCTTTCTTCAAAATCGCATACCCATTTTTTTAGTGACTCTTCCTTTTCCAGAGGAACATACACTCTTAATGGAACGATACTTAATTTTCCATTTTTTAATGTAATAGTGGTTTTATTCAAATCTTTTTCTAATATTTCAATACCAATGGGGATTGTGGATTTTGCATCACTAAACATTAAATTTCTTCTTGGTTGTGAAAAAGATACTTGCGTTAAGTCTATTTTTTCATTTGAGGTGATGTTATTTAAATTCATATTACAAAAAATTAAAAAATTATCTTGACTCATGCTACCATTTTAAGCTATAAATCAAAATAGAATGATTCATAGTAAATTAAACCACATTGTTGTTCTATCTGTCGTAGTGCTCCTTTTAGATGCAAGATGTGGTTCTGTGCCTGCATGAGATAAATAAGGCATAGAGTTGGCGAAAAAAGCCCCACATCTTGTCTTCTTACAAGATGTGGGGCTTTTTTCGTTTTTAGGATATATTTAAAAATTTTTAAGGATAAAAAATGAATATTGCTTTTAACGAAAAAAATATGAATGAAAAATACATAAAACAAAAATCTGGAAAATGTAGTGGTGCAGATGCTGTCATTCAAATGATTTTAGAAGAGGGAATAGACACAGTTTTCGGATATCCTGGAGGCGCAATTATTCCAGTTTACGATTCTTTATATAAATATCAAAATTCTATAAAGCATATATTGGTTAGACATGAACAGTGCGCGGCACATGCTGCAGAAGGATATGCACAAATTACAGGACGTCCTGGAGTTTGCATTGCGACATCGGGCCCTGGTGCAACAAATCTTGTAACGGGAATTGCTGACGCAATGATAGATTCAATTCCTCTTGTTTGTATAACTGGGCAAGTTAATTCTTCACTTCTTGGTTCTGATGCTTTTCAAGAAATAGATATCGCAGGAATAACGGTTCCAATTACAAAATGGAATTGTATAGTAAAGAACGCTTCTGATATTCCAATGGCTTTAAAAAAAGCTTTTTATGTTGCATCAACAGGAAGACCTGGCCCTGTCTTGGTCGATATTACTAAAGATGCACAAAACGGTTCTTTTTATTGGGAAGATATAGATACAAATTTTAGAGAATATACATATGGTATACCTAATTGCTCAAATGAAAATATAAGAAAAGCAGTAAAACTTATAAATGAATCAAAACGTCCATTTTTATTTATAGGACATGGTGTAAAAATCTCAAAAGCCGAAAACGAAATTATTGAGTTGATGGAAAGGGCAGATATTCCAACAGCCACGACTCTTCTGGGGTTGTCATCTATACCAAGCAAGCATAAAAATTATGTAGGAATGCTTGGCATGCATGGAAACTATGCTCCCAATATTCTTACAAATGAAGCAGATTTAATAATAGCAGTCGGTATGAGGTTCGACGATAGAGTTACTAGTTCACTCGAAAAATATGCACCTAATACAAAGATTATTCATATTGATATAGATCCAGCAGAAATATCTAAAAATTTAAAAGTTGAAGTCGCGCTTTCTGGAGATGCAAAGGAAATACTTCAAAAATTGTTATTGCTAATAAAAGATACTCATCACAATCTTTGGTTAGAAGAATTCAAGAAATTAAATGAAGTAGAATTTGAAAAAGTTATTAAAAAAGATTTTTACTCTGAATCGAATGAAATTTTAATGAGCGAGGTTATAAACGTTTTATCAGATCTTACGAATGGAAATGCAATTATTGTTGCAGATGTTGGACAACATCAAATGATGACAGCACGCTATTATAAATTTAAAGACAAAAACTCTTTTTTCACCTCAGGTGGTTTAGGAACAATGGGATATGCGCTTCCTGTGGCAATAGGGATTGCAAGTACATATCCCAAGAAAAAAGTAATAGCAATCGCAGGAGATGGATCTTTTCAAATGACATTGCAAGAACTTGGGACTCTTATTCAAGAAGATTTTGATGTAAAAATAATAGTTTTAAATAATAGTTTTTTAGGTATGGTTCGTCAGTGGCAAGAATTATTTTTTGAAAAAAGATATTCTTTTGTTGATATTAAAAGTCCAAGGTTCCAAACTCTTGCGTCGTCTTATGGTATTCCCGCATTTAGAGTTGAAAAAAAAGATGAATTAAAAAATACAATTGAAAAATTTTTGTCAGTAGAAGGATCTGCTTTTTTAGAGGTCGTAGTAGTAAAAGAACAAAACGTTATGCCAATGATAGAATCAGGGGCTAGCGTACATCAAATAAGGTTAAAGTAATTATGAACAGATATACATTATTAGTTTTATCAGATAGTGCTCCTGGAATACTTCAAAGGCTTACATCAATTTTTACAAGACGTTCAATAAACATAGAAAGCCTAACAGCGTCAGAAAGTAAAATGATAAGTACTTCAAGAATTACGGTGGTTTTTAAAGCTGATAATATAGAAACAGCAAAAAAAATATTAACTCCTGTAAAACGTATAGTAGAAGTAATAGAGGCTATATTAAAAACAGACGAGGAATTATTATTTAAGGAAATAGCTTTTTTTAGAATAAGTTTTTCTTCACAAGATGAAATGAAAGAAATTGAAAAGATTGTTTTTGAAAATTACGGAAAAATTGTTATGAAAAATTGCAAAACTCTTGTAATAGAAAAAACAGGGAAAGAATCTGTAATAGATAATTTTCATAAAATTTTAAATAAAAACTTTAATATAAATTATTTTACTAGATCAGGACGTATTGCAATGTCATGGCAAACAGGTGATAGAATAATTGGTGATCAATTGATAGAAGTATAAAATCATACTTTCTTATTTAATTGTTCTTGGCATTTTTTAAAACGCAACAATCTTGCAACTGCACGAAGATTACTGACGGCATCATATTCATCGACAATTTCATGACCGACAATTTTTTCGATGACATCTTCTAATGTTATAATTCCCGCAAGTCCTCCATATTCATCAACCACAGAGTACAGGTGTTCATTTGAATTAAACATATCAAGTAAAAGAGAATCGCAACGCATTAAATCTGGAACCACTTTCAATGGTCTAGCAAGTTCTTCCAATTTTTTTTCTTTATTTCCTTTTACAAGCTCAAGCAAAATATCTCTTTGCGTAACATATCCTGTTAGAGTATCTGGCTCTTCTTGGTCATATAATGGAATTCGTGAAAAAGCCAACGTATTAAGCCTAGAAGATATTTCATTTAACGTTAAGGTTTCTAAAAAGCGCACGACAACGGTTCTCGGAGTCATTACTGTTCTTATAAGAATTTGATCTAATTCGATGATATTTTCTATGACAGCTCCCTCTAGATTATCGAGAGAGCCTTCTTTCGTACCAATTTCAGCCATTGATAACATCTCTTCTGGTGAAACTTCTTCTTCTTTATGATTTGATTTAATTTTTTTTGCTAACCAATCAGAAATATGAATTAAAGGAGATAATATTTTTATTAGCCAAAGTAATGGAAATGCAAAAAATTTTGCAACTGTTTTTGAATAAACAACACCTACTAGTTTTGGAAGAATTTCACTCAAATATAAAATTGCTAATGTGTATGCTACTGAAAAAGGTAAAAGTGCATTTGGTCCGAAAACTTCCCCTGTTGCCCAACCAGCGACTGATGCTCCAGCAGTATGCGCCACAGTATTTAATATTAAAATTGCAGAAATGGGTTTTCCCATATCTTCTTTAAAATCTAAAAGTAATTTTCCAGATTTACTGCCTTTCTTTGCTTCGTATTGTACATATGGCATTGAAATGGCATAAAATGCTGCTTCCATTAGGGAACATAAAAAAGAAACGCCTATAGAGACTATAAGAGTGATAATTAAAATTATAATAGTGCTTGTCATTATAAGATAACATAAAAAAATAAAACCATTCCACTTTAATATAAAAATCAAAACATATCAATTAAGAGGAAAATTCTTATAAATTTTAAAGAAAAATCAATCCTAAAACTACAAAAAGATTTAAAAAAGATAAAAGGACAAGCAAACTTCCAATGTCTTTTGCTTTCTTAGAAAGTAAATGATAATCGTCAGAAACCCTATCTATTACAGTTTCGATAGCAGTATTAACTAGCTCCATAAGTAAAATTAAGAATAAAGAAAAAATGATTAAAATTTTTTCTACAGTTGCGATATCAAAATAAAATGTTAAAAAGACACCAAGAAAGAAAACAAGGCAATCTTGTCTAAAAGCTTCCTCACTTTTAAATGACGAAATGAATCCGTCGTACGAATATTTAAACGCTTTTAGAATTCTCTTTATTCCTTTATCTGTAGATTTCATAGAGTACCTTTTAATTTTTCCAAAAGTATATACTGTTTTATTTTTTTTAAATACTTTTAAAATTAATATTTTCGCTATTTTTAATTAGATATTTTTATCGTAACATAGAAAATAAATTTGTTATTTGGGGAAATATAATATGTCAACTGTTGATTATATAATTATTGTAATTTATTTAATCGTAATAATTTTAATTGGCCTTTATGCAGGAAGAGGATTAAAAACAATAAAAGAGTATGCAGTAGCCAATCAATCTTATGGCGCGTTTGTCTTGATGGCGACTTTGTCCGCGTCTTTCATAGGTGGAGGTTTTTCGTTTGGTAATGCTGATACGGTATTTATAGAAGGGTTATTTGCGGCTCTCGCTCTTTGGGGATTTTCTTTGGCGCTTATTTTTATTGCTATTTTTATAGCTCCTAATGTTGGATCTTTTAGAGATTGTATTTCGACAGGAGATATAATGCAAAAGCAGTTTGGAAAATCTGTTCGAATTTTATCAGGATTTCTTGGTACGTTAGTTTGTACAGGAATTTTGGCGGCACAAATTGGAGCAATCGGTGCTATTTTTACTCAGTTTACTGCGCTATCTTTTTTTCAGGGAGTTTTACTAGGTTGTGGTATTGTTATTTTATATACTGCCGCAGGGGGAATGAAAGCGGTGGTTTTAACCGATTTAATTCAATTTATATTATTGTTTTTATGTATTCCGTTAGCACTAATTTTTGGCATCAATTATTTAGGGGGAATGGAAGCGTTTATAGACAAGGTTCCTCCTAGATTTTTTGCAATGCCCCAAGATTCCTCTAAGTGGCTTTCTTGGATAGGCCTATTCTTGTCTTTTCTTATAGGTGAAACTTTAGTTCCTCCATATGTTCAACGATTACTCATCGCAAAATCTCCAACGATAACTAAGAGAGGCACATTTTGGAGTGGTGTGATTTCAGTTCCATTTTTTGTAATTACAGGAGCTATTGGTATTGTTGCTTATGCGATAGATATGAACGCTCCAAGCAATCTTGCAATGCCAATGGTTATAGGTACGGTACTTCCTATCGGATTAAAAGGATTGGCTGCTGCTGCAATTATTTCTATTGTAATGTCTTCGGCTGATTCTTTTTTAAATGCAGCTTCCGTTTGCTTAATAGAAGATGTAATTCGACCATTAACTCCAAAAGCTAAAAGATTATCCATAAAAGCAGAGCTTACTTTGTCAAGGATTTTAACTCTTGTAATAGGAGTAGGGGCTATTGTAATTTCGTTAAAAATAGAAAATGTTTTAAATGTACTTCGTTTTGCTTATAACTTCTGGGCGCCTGTTATGCTAATTCCTTTAATTTGTGTTTTACTACACAAAAAAGTCTTTTCAAAAGCTTTTTGGTGTAGCGCAATTGTTGGCTCGACTACCGTAATAATAGTTTTTTCTTGCTTTAACGGAAAAATTTTCTTTTTAGATCCTGTAGTATTTGCGACTTTCTTAAGCGGAACAACTTTCTGCTTGGTAAATGCAATATGTAAAAAAATTGAAAAGGAATAAAGGGACAAGAGATAAGAAAGCAAAAATGGTCGGGGTGAGAGGATTCGAACTTCCGACCCCTAGTTCCCAAAACTAGTGCTCTAACCAAACTGAGCTACACCCCGCCAACATAAGATAATGTAAACTAAAACTCGTAAAAAATAAAGAGATTTAATAAAAATTTTTATATAAAAAAGTAAGTTCTTTTTTTATTTTGTCTTTACGTTTATTCTTAACTTAATATAGAATAATCAAAGTTTTTATTTTTATGATGTGGGGTATTAAATGTTATTCATAAGAGATCTTCTTAGATCAAAAGATATGGAATTAAAAGAGTATGTTTTTAAAGGTTGGGTAAAAACACATAGGGAATCAAAAAATGTTTCTTTCATTGAACTTACTGATGGAAGTTCTGTAAGGGGACTTCAACTTGTTATAGACCCAAATTTGGAATCATATAAAAATGTAGCTCAAGATGTGGGAACGGGAGCTTCTATTGAAGTTAGAGGAATTTTAAAGGAATCTCCAGCTTCTGGACAAAATTATGAATTGGAAGTTAATGACTTTAAATTAGTGGGGATAGCTGATAAGGAAACGTATCCTTTGCAGAAAAAAGGACATACACTAGAATTTTTAAGAGAAATACAACATTTAAGACCACGTTCAAATACAATTGGTGCAGTATCTAGAATTCGTTCAAAAGCTTCAATGGCAATTCATACGTTTTTTCAGGAAAGAGGATTCTATTATATTAATGCTCCAATTATAACCTCATCGGATTGTGAAGGTGCGGGAGATGTGTTTAAGGTTACGACTCTTGATTTGAATAATCTTCCTAAAAAAGAAGATGAAAAAGTAGATTTTTCGCAAGATTTTTTTAAAACAGAGACAAATTTAACTGTTTCTGGGCAATTGCAAGCAGAAGCAATGGCAATGGCACTTGGACGAGTTTACACATTCGGACCAACTTTTAGAGCAGAAGAATCGAATACGACAAGACATCTTTCAGAGTTTTGGATGATAGAGCCAGAAATTGCTTTTTGTGATTTAAAAGAAAATAGGAAAATAGCGCAGGATTTTATAAAATATATAATTCAATATTTACTTGATAATGCAAGTGATGATTTAGAGTTCTTGCACAAACTTCCTTGGGCTCCAAAAGGACTTTTTGATACATTGGTGCATGTTGTTGAGTCGACGTTTGAAGTTATGACTTATACAGATGCAATAAATGTATTATTAAAGGCAGATAAAAAATTTGAGTATCCTGTTTCTTGGGGAATAGATCTTCAGGCAGAGCATGAAAGGTATATAACCGAAGAGTATTTAAAGCGTCCAGTATTTCTTATAGATTATCCAAAAGAAATCAAAGCATTTTATATGAAGTTAAATGACGATGGAAAAACTGTAAGAGCAATGGATTTGTTGGTTCCTAGGCTTGGAGAGATTATTGGAGGATCTGAAAGAGAAGATAACTATGATTTATTACTTACTCGCATTAAAGAATTAAACCTTGATGAGAAAACATATGATTGGTATCTTGATTTGAGGAAATATGGAAGTGTGCCTCATTCTGGTTTTGGCCTTGGTTTCGAAAGATTTATTATGTATGTAACTGGCATGCAAAATATTAGAGATGTTATTCTTTTTCCAAGAGCCCCTGGGCAAATTTTTGGGTAATTTGTTGGTAAATGGCATAATCCTTATATCTAAAATGCTTGATTTGTATCTATTGTTTATGTAATATGTTGCCTTAGCTGGCTTTTTTATTTTTTAGGAGATTTTTAGAGTGTTAACAGTCCTTATAATAGTTCACGTAATTTTGTGTATCGCTTTAATATTTTTAGTTCTTTTACAACAAGGAAAGGGGGCAGATCTTGGCGCGGTTTTTGGAAATAGCAATTCTCTTTTTGGTGCAGGTGGTGCAGGCGCAGGTATAGGAAAAGTCACAACGATATTGGCAGTTGTTTTTATGGTTACTTCAATTTTGCTTGTAAGAGCATTTATCGCGCAAAAAAGTGATATGAGTTCTGATGTGACTGCAATGGCAGAGCAGGAAGCTGCAGCTAAGGCCGAAAGTGAAAATGATAAATTAGATGGTTCTGTTTTAAATGATATTGTAGTTCCTAAAGCTGATTCAGAGGAAAAATCTGATAAGGTAAGTGAAAAGACAAATAAAGAAGAGGATAAGAAAGCAGAAAATAATCTTCCTCAAAAAGTAAATTAGTTTTTTTGTTTTTTTACAATTTTTATTTTCTAAAATCTTTTTGCCTAGGTGGTGGAATGGTAGACACGCTAGCTTGAGGGGCTAGTGGGAGTTTTTTCTCGTGAAGGTTCGAGTCCTTTCCTAGGCATTCTAAGTTTCAGCTTTTAGTTTTTTACTTTATCAAAAAAATTTGGAATATCTTTATATTCTATTTCTAATATCTCATATTCTGTTATGCCTTTTGGAGTATGAACTTCAACGAAATCTCCAATGTTTTTTTTGAACAACGCTGTAGCAAGGGGAGACTTGTAACTGATAAGTCCGTGTTCTACAAAAATTTCATCTTCTCCGACTATACAAAAAATTTTTTTCTCATCATCTTCATTTAGTAGAGTAACAGTTGCTCCGAACCTGATATCTTTCGCACTTACTCCTTTTGGATCGATGACTTGAGCTTCATCTAATCTTTTACTTAAGAAATGAAGTCTTGAATCAATTTGTCTAAGCCTTTTTTTCCCATAGATATAATCGCCATTTTCTGATCTATCACCATTTCCTGCGGCCCAAGAAACAAGCTCGACAATTTTGGGCCTTTCATCATGTTGTAATGTGTTTAATTCTAAAACTAAATTATTAAAACAATTTTGGGTCATGTATATCTTTTCCATTTCTTATAACTCTCTGAAAAATTTAATAAAAATTCCTTAAAATTTTTAATTATTCTTTTTGAATAAAAATTATATTAAAAAGCATCAAAAAAGTTAAGATACTTTCTTTTTTTTTAAGTTTAGTCTTTTTATGTCGATATATAAAGATATAAGGAATTGTAGCGATGACAATAGGGCGTGTTAATTTATCAAAGGTGATTAATGAAGAGTTCGTAACGACAATTCAAAAGATGTCGCAACTTTCTTCGTCTAGCGCTACGTCATCTTCTGAAAGTGCATCGACGACAAGTCTTTCATCTTCAATGCAAGGTGGCGCTTCTATTTATGCAACATCAGTTTCTGCATTAAATTCACTAGTTTCATATTTAAATGTTTCTACGAGTACATTGAGTACATTGTTAGATCTTACAGATGGCATGATATCGTTAGCGGAAAAGGCAAAATCAAATAGTATAGGGAATCAAACTAGAAATAAATTAAATGTAAAATATTCAAGATTAATAAAAGATTTTAAAGAAATTTTAGATGAGGCAGATGCATCTGATAATAATTTTCTAACCAAAGATGGGCTTTCCAGTCTTTTTTCAATTGTTGGATTACAGCCTGAGACATCAGAGTCTATAATCGCAATTTTTGAAGAATTCTTTTTTGATGGCGAAGATGAAACATTAGCAAACGAAGAAATAAAAAGTAATAAAAAAAACACTATTCCTTATGCGGCGCTCGAAAAAACAGTCACATCCGAAACTTCAAAATATTCTGCATTTCAAATTACTAGTATAGATTCTTCAACTGGTAATGAAAATACAGCTAGTGGTATTTCAACGAACAATAATGTAGTTTCACAAGTTGTTGATGGAGAAAAAACAGTTTCTTTTATTTCAAAGACTACAGGTGAGGTGAGCACTCTTGGAAATGACGGGTATCAATACGAATTAAAGACAGTAAATGAAAGCTCAGGATTTGCGGTAGTTAGTAAATATGAAACAGAGGAAAGTCTAGCAGATTTATATTTATATGATAATAAGGGGACATTAATTCAACGCCTTACAGATAGTGCTCAAACATACGGAGAGGTTGCAATTTCAGACGATAGTAAATCTATTTTATACACGACGACAAATGATTTAGATGAAGAGTCGTTGAAAAAAATTACAATAAATTCATTGGGAGAAGATGGAACAATAGAAAATATTGAAACAAAGAATGTAAGTACAGATTCAATATATACTAATTTGAAGATAAGTTCTGACGGAAGCTATTTTGCATATTCAGATTCAGATACAGGAACTAATTATTTAAAAAATTATGAAACACTTGCAAGTGATAGCGCTTTTTCGTCAAATATTAATATTACCGATTTTGATTTTGTTGGTACAAATACCGTAGCTGTTTATGATGGAACTAATCTTCAATCTTATGAATATGGAAGCTCATTATTTAATAATATTGTATCAAATGTGAGTATAGATAAACTTGATGCAATTGGGAAAAAGGATGGTGAACATTACTATCTTGCATATACTGATTCTACAGATGGAAAAATAAAAGTAATAAATGATGGTGGCTCCAATATAATGGAGTATGAATTTGATACTGAAAATGATCATATATCAAGTTTAAGTTTAGCTTATAATAGTTCTGGAGTCGTGGAGCTTGGAATATTTGGAAAGGTTTCCAATATTTCTCAAGATAATGATGAAGAATTGTATAGGATAAATGGTGAACGTCCAAATAAATATTCAAGAGCTTCTAAAATTGCTACTACGGTTTTTGATTCTTCTTTAAATTTAAAATCTCCTGCCGATGCTTATAGAGTGATTGATGCCCTAAGCACATTAAAGGACCAATTGGAGACTAATTTAAAAGCAATGGATAACGCAACTAATGTGGTTAGCTTAAATATAGATTTAGTTCGCGCGACAGGTTTTGCTTTATTAGATCTTTCAGAACAAATCACATCATCAGATGATGCAGAATCTATAGCAAGAAAATTAAAAAATGAGATAAGATCTAATGCTCCTCAAGCTTTATCTCAAGCTGAAAATTTACACCCATTAGCAGTTGCTGCCATGATGCTAAACGACGATGTTTAAATACTTTTTATAGTTAAAGATAAATAATACTTACTACTTAAGAAAAAATTTAGAATACTTCTTCTTTTATAGGATAAATATGTAAAAATATTTGTTTGGTAAATTGTTTTAAATTGTATTTTTTGGTAAACTTACATCGCTGTAAGATTTATTTTTAAGTATGACTTGTGGAGCAACGTCTAGAAAAGAAAAAAGAAAATATAAATCCAAAAACAGATTTAATATCTAATTCTGTTAATAATGTTTTGTCTTCGTTGGATGTAGAGTGGAGAGCTGTCATAACGTTAAGGTTTGGCTTAAATGGAGAATCTCCAAAATCAGTTGAAGAAGTTGCGGAAATTTTAGGAACAACGAAAGAAGCAATTATCTCGCTAGAAAAAAATGCGCTTAGATTTTTTTATACAAGAAAGAAATATTGATCTATAAGTAAAAATACGGGATGAATTTATCTTACGTAAGTTTGATATAATTGTTTTGCATCGTTTACAGATGTTATTATTTGATCTTTCTCTAAAAAAACAATTGTAAGTATACATAAAAAAATTGCGAGAGCTAGGGTTAGTATAACGAGTTTTTTTAATGCCACTGAAATATATTCTAAAATAAAAGGCTTGTTTGTCTCTGTATTACTGTTTCTTTTTGAAATTGATTTTGGTGGGGTTAATTCAGGTAAAGATGTTAACCAAGGATCAATGTCGTTTGTTTTGCTATTTATTACTTCATATGCCATTTTCTCTTACCTTTAAAATTAAAGATGTGAACCTAGTTTTTTCATGCCTTTATGGGTCTAGACATATTAGATTTTTGATTCATAAAAATTACTTTTAATTTTATATTTTTTCCTTAATTTTTATTTGAATTTTGAAAATTTTTACTTAATATGTTGTTTTTAAAAAATTTTTATTCTTAATATATTGCTGAAATTGATGGTTATGTTTATTATATTAAGGATTATATGTATTTATATTAGGAGCTTTTTTTGTGAATCAGACAGTGAAAAATTTATTTTTTTGGATTTTTTTAGCAATAATGATTGTTTCTCTTTATAGTGCGGTTACTCCACAAGAGGGAAAGGGAGGGAAAATCTCATATTCTGAATTTCTATCAAGATTAAAAGAGGGGCGTATAAAAGCTGTAAAAATTGAAGGGTCCAAACTTACAGGTGAATATCTAGATAATGCTCAAAAATTTACTACTATCGCGCCAAATGATGATAAACTAATAGAGCAATTGACGGAAAAAAATGTAGAAATTGATGTAAAAGAAGCAAAAGACGAGCCTTGGTATTACCTAGTATTAGTGAATGTAATTCCTTTAGTTATAATTATCGCTATATGGGTATTTTTTATGCGACAAGTCCAAATGGGGGCAGGAAAAGGAATGAGTTTTGGAAAATCAAGAGCAAAATTGTTAACCGAAAATCAACATAATGTTACTTTTGATGATGTCGCTGGAATAGACGAAGCAAGGGCAGAGCTAGAGGAAATTATAGAGTTTTTAAAAAATCCTAAAAAGTTTTCAAAATTAGGGGGAAGAATTCCAAAAGGAGTTTTACTTGTCGGAGCGCCTGGAACTGGAAAAACGTTGTTAGCAAAGGCAATCGCGGGAGAGGCAGGAGTACCATTTTTTAGTATATCGGGGTCTGATTTTGTTGAGATGTTTGTTGGGGTTGGAGCTTCTCGTGTAAGAGATCTTTTTATTCAGGGGAAAAAGAATGCTCCTTGTATAATTTTTATTGATGAGATTGATGCCGTTGGACGTCATAGAGGTGCTGGAATGGGCGGTGGACATGACGAAAGAGAGCAGACTTTAAACCAACTCTTAGTTGAAATGGATGGTTTTGAAAGTAATGAGGGGGTAATTTTGATAGCTGCGACGAATAGGCCAGACGTACTAGATCCTGCACTTTTGAGGCCTGGACGTTTTGATAGACAAGTTGTTGTTCCTAGGCCTGATATAAATGGAAGATTGGGAATCTTAAAGGTTCATACGAAAAAAATTCCTTTAGCAGATGATGTCGATTTACAAGTAATCGCAAGAGGGACTCCGGGATTTTCTGGTGCAGACTTAGAAATTCTTGTTAATGAAGCTGCTTTATATGCAGCAAGGAACGATAAGGATAAGGTTGAAAATCCTGATTTTGAATATGCGAAAGATAAAGTAATGATGGGGGCAGAAAGAAGATCAATACTTCTTACAGATAAGGAAAAAGAGACTACAGCTTATCATGAGTCAGGTCATACCCTTGTTGCTAAAAAATTAAAAAATGCTGATCCTGTTCATAAATTAACAATTGTTCCAAGAGGAATGGCGCTTGGCGTTACGCAACAATTACCAGAGAAAGATAAGCATACATATTCTAAAGATTATTGGCTTGATGAGCTTGCAGTTTTTATGGGAGGAAGAGCTGCCGAAGATATAATTTTTAATGATTTTAATACAGGTGCTAGTTCTGATATTGAACGAGCAACTGATGTTGCTAGAAAAATGGTTTGTCAGTGGGGAATGAGTGAGAAGATGGGCCCTATAAATTATTCTTCAAAAGACGAGCATATCTTTTTGGGAAAAGAAATAGGAAAGCCAAGAGAATACTCAGAATCGACTCAAGTTGAAATTGATGAAGAAGTTAAAAAAATAATAGATAAAAGTTATCAAACTGCTAAGAGAATAATAGAAGATAATATTGATATATTGAAAAAGCTTGCGATAACTGTGCTCGAAAAAGAAACGCTTGATGCGGAAGAGATTGATTGCATTGTAAAAGGAATTCCTTATGTAAAGAAAGAAAAGCCAAAAAAAGAAGAATCTTCAAAAAGAAAAAAGGAAAAGAAGGATGCTCTTAAGGAAGAAAAATCCGAAGGCAAAAAGGATAGTGAAAAGAAAGTTGAAAGTGTTTTAGATTCATCTTCAGAAAAAGAAGAAGAAAAGAAAAATACTGAAAAAGATAAGGAAAAGATAGAGGAGAAAGAAGAATAAAATTTATGAAAAAATCTTTTTTTGTAACCATAATTTGTGCTTTATTTTTTTTATTGGCTTGTTCTAAATCTACTAATGATGAAGCGCTGATAAAAATTCCAAATAAGGTTGTGTTTATTGTAGTTGATACATTAAGGGCAGATCACTTGCCATTTTATGGATATGAACATAATACATGCCCTTTTTTAAATACTCTTGCTAACAATTCGGTTATTTTTAAAAATATGTATTCAACCTCTTCCTATACAGCTCCTGCTACGGCATCGTTATTTACTTCGCTGTATTCTAAAGAACATGGTGTTACTAATGGAATTGTGTATTCAAAAAAAGAAAATGTTTCTGATATAAAATTAAATAGAATTCCTAAAAAAGCTTTTGCTTTGCCAGAATTATTTAAAAAAGCAGGATATAATACTTTTGGCGTAGCTGATAATTTAAATATTTCTAAAGAAATGGGGTTTGGACAAGGTTTTGATAAGCTTATTACAAAAAGATATGTTGGGGCTTATAAAGTTAATAATTTGATTCTATCGTTAGAAAAAGAAATAAAAAATAGTGAAAAATATTTTTTATATATTCACTATATGGATCCACATAGTCCATATCATCTTAATAAACAGTGGGCAAGAACGGGAAGAGAAAATAAGATGATAAAATCTTATGATAGTGAGATTTCTTACGTTGATGATGCAATAAAGAGATTGTATGAAAGATTTAAATGGAATAAGGATACACTTATAATTTTAACAGCAGATCATGGAGAAGCTTTCGGCGAGAGAAAAAATTCTAATGGAAAAAAAGAATTTGGACATGGAAAAACTTTAAATAGAGAAGTTTTGCGTGTTCCGTTAGTTTTTTATCAAAATGGATTAAGAAAGTTGGTTTTAAACTCTCAAGTTTCTCATTTAGATGTATTGCCAACTTTATCATCACTTTTTGGGAAAAAGATAAAAAAATATTGGAGGGGAAATGAGCTTACTACGATTTTACTTGGAAAAGATAATTTGAAACAAAGATATTTATTTTCCGATTTGGCAGCAAAATACGATAGGCCACAAATTTCTTCTGTAATTTTTGGTAATTATCATTATATAAAAGTATCAAAAAATAAAAAGTATTCTGAAAAAGAGAGCTTGTTTAATTGGGAAAAAGATCAAATAGAAACAAAAGATGATAAAACCTCTGCGGATTCGATAATCTTAAAAAATTTAAGAAGACAAGTTTCCAATCATTTAAAAATAAAGCCTGTTTTTAAAAAAGAAAAATTTAACATTAAATTAGATAAAAAAACTTTAAACCATTTATCAACGTTGGGGTATATAAATTAATTTATGAAACGTAATATCAGATTAGCTTTATTTTTCCTTTTATTTTTTATTCCTAATGCTGCGTTTGCTTATGTTGGCCCAGGAGCAGGTTTTGCTTTTATAGGTTCAGCATTTGTTTTTATTTTAACAATAATTCTTGCAATACTTACATTAGCTTTGTGGCCATTACAACTAATTATAAGAAAGGCTAGGCGCAAGGGAATACCTAAAAATGCGAAAACTAAAAAAATTGTTTTAATTGGACTTGATGGATTGTCTCCGATATTGGCAGAAAAATATATAGAAGAGGGGCATCTTCCAAATTTTAAGAAATTAGTAGAGATTGGAGATTATAGAAGATTAGGAAGTTCAATTCCTTCTATTTCTCCTGTTGCTTGGTCAACATTTCAGACAGGAGTAAATCCTGGAGCTCATAATATTTTTGATTTTTTAACTCGAGATAAAAGATATTGTTTGCCAGAGCTTTCATCAACAAAAACTGAAAATATATTTTTTAAAAAATGGGGATTTAGACGTGTACATAAGGCAACTGTAAAGTTGTTAAGGAAAAGTCAACCATTTTGGAAAATACTTGGGAAGCAGGGAATCTTTTCGAATATTATTAGAGTGCCAATTTCATATCCTCCAGAAAAATTTGATGGAAATATTCTGTCTGCCATGTGTGTTCCTGATTTAAAGGGAACGCAGGGTTCTTTTTTAGCATATACTGATTCTAAAGAATTGACGAAAAAAGCGACGGGAGGAACATTTATAAAAATTGAAGTTAAGGACGATGTCGTCCATTCTGAGATTGAAGGACCAAATAATCCACTTTCAAAGGAGGGGGAAATATTAACAATTCCTTTTGATGTTAAAATATTAAAGGAAAATGAATATGTTTTATACATTCAAAAGAAAGAGTATAAGTTAAAATTAAAAGAGTATACACCGTGGATAACATTAAATTTTAGGGCAGGAAGAAAGAATATAGTTGGTATATCAAGATTTTGTTTAAGGGAAATTTCTCCATATTTCTTATTATACCAAACTCCAATAAATATTAGTCCCGAAAAACCCGCTCTTCCGATATCATATCCGAGAGTATTTTCAAATTATTTATCAAGGCTTCAAGGATTGTATGGAACGTTAGGACTAATGGAAGATACGTGGGGCAGAAATGAAAAAGCTCTAGACGATGAAACTTTTCTAAAGCAGGCTTATGATAATCACGAAGAAAGAGAGAAAATGTTTTTTAATTCTTTAAAAAATACTCCTCAAGGATTTTGTGCTTGTGTTTTTGATACGAGTGACAGAATTCAACATATATTTTGGAGATATTTAGAGAAGGATCATCCATCACCTTGTGAAAATAGAGAAAAGTTTGGCAATACTATTTTAGAAATGTATGAAAAGATGGATGAATTAATTGGGAAAACATTGAATAGATTAGATGAAGATGATGTTTTTATAGTTATGAGTGATCATGGTTTTGCATCTTTTAGACGTGGATTTAATTTAAATACTTGGCTTGTTGAAAATGGATATATGGTCTTAAAAGATAATAGTAAAAAAGAAGATGAATATTTTCAAAATGTAGATTGGGAAAAGACTAAAGCTTTTGCAGTTGGTATGGCTGGAATCTTTATAAATAGAAAGGAAAGAGAATTTAGGGGGATAGTTGAAGATAAGGATTTATCTCAATTAAAAAAAGAAATTAGTGAAAGGCTTATTTTGCTAACGGATCCTAAGGACGGAACAAAGGCAATAAGAAAAATTTTTGATGTTTCAAAAGTTTATAAAGGACTTTATGCTAATGAGGCACCAGATTTAATTATTGGGGCAGAATATGGCTATCGAGTTTCTTGGGGGTGTGTTACGGGTGCATTAGAAAAAGAAATATTTTCTGACAATTTAAAGTCTTGGAGCGCAGATCATGATGTTGACCCTGAGCTTGTTGATGGAGTTCTTTTTTCTAATATAAAGATAAATGAAGTGAAGGTTAATATTATCGATTTGGCGCCAAGTATATTAAGGTTATTTGGAATTAATCCTCCAAAATATATGGAAGGAAAAAATATTTTTTAAATTTTTTATTATCTAAGGAGCGTAGTATGTTTGGAAATAAAGTAAAAGTTGAGGGCTCTCTTTATGAGAAATTGGAAAAGGTTTCCGATTCTATGGGAGTTTCTGTCGATGAATTTGCGGGAAAAGTACTAGAGACGGAAGTTGATAAAATTTTAAATTCAATTTCTTCTAGTAATTCTGATAATTTATCTCAAAATGAAATTGATTCAATTACAAAAAAATTAAAAGGCTTAGGCTACTTAGACTAGGCTAACTTTTTAAATTTTTGGCAAGGATTTTTATGATTGAAAAGGTTAATGGCTTATTTAGCCTTGTGTATGATGCAGTAATTTTTCCAGTATCTAATTTTAGTGATGAAATTCAAATTCTGTATATTTCTCTTTTAAGTGGAATAGTGTTTTTATGGATTTATGGAAAGGTTTCTAATCAAAAAGGGCTAAAGGAGACAAAAAGAAAAGTCACAGCTTATGTCTTAGAAGTTGCTCTTTATCGGCATAGTATTTTAGTATGTTTGAGATCACAATGGAATCTTTTAAAACAGGGGGTTCGTTACGTTTCTTTTGCATTGATTCCATTATTGATTCTAATGGTACCATGTCTTTTGATCATGGCCGAACTTCATAGTCATTATCAAAGCAGGGGAATTGGTGGGGGAGAAAATGCTATTATAGAAATTTCTTTTGATAATGATGTAGATGTTATGGACTATTCATTAAAAAGTGATGTAGTAAAAATAACTTCACCACTAAGAATAGAAGATGAGGGGAAAATTTTTTGGAAATTAAAAAATGATAATATAAGTGGGGAAAAAGAAACTTTTGTAAAACTAAATGTAGATGATAGAGTCTTGAATATCCCTATTTTACTTGATAAAAATAAAAATCCCAACTTATTGGTATATTCAAAAAATATCTTTGAAGCGTTAATGTTTCCAACAAAATTTTCTGTTGGTAAAGATTTTTCTCAAATTAAATTAATAAAAATTTCATATCCAGATAAGATTCAAAAGTATTTTGGAGTTTCGTTAAATTGGATTTGGGCTTTTTTAATCATATCTATTTTAAGTGGGCTTGTCGCAAGTAAAATTTTAAAAGTTGAAATTTAATAAACTAAAATAGTTCGAGGGGGAATATTTTTATGAAAAATAATTTTTTATTTATAGTATTTGATAGTTGTAGGTTTGATACTTTTTTTAATGCCAAGACTCCTAATATTGATAGACTTGGAAAAAAAGAATGTAGATATTCTTATGCGTCTTGGACAATCCCTTCCCATGCTGTTTATATGATGGGGGCTAGCCCTCATACTAATGGTAGGGGAGTTTTTGCTTCTGAAGTTTATAAAAAAGATTTTGCGAACTATCAAGAGAGATTAAATATCGAGGGAGTGGCTTTTAAAAATTTTGTTCCTGAGCTTTCGTTGCCCGCTTTTTTAAGAAAACAAGGATATAGGACAAATGCATTAGTGTCTATGCCTGTATTAAATCAAACTACAATTTTAAATAAGCATTTTGATAATTATGAATTGATGGACGAATATAATAATTTTGATGCAATTATAGATGAACTTACTTTTTACCAAGATACTCCATCTTTTTATTTGTTAAATACAGGAGAAACGCATTATCCTTTTACAATTCCTGGAGAGAAAGTCGATGACAAGGAATTGTTATATGGTGCAAATGGTGTTTTTAAGCATATAGATGATAACGAAATAAATGTCGGAGATGAAAATCTTTCTCAAGTTGAAATTGCAGATAAATATTTTTTTATGAATAAGATGGAAGAGTTGAAAAACAAGCAACAAAAAAATGTTGAATATTTAGATGGCCTCATGGAAAGACTTTACGATATTATTCCCCAAAATACTCACATTATTATTACAGCCGATCATGGTGAACTTTTTGGCGAAGACGGGCTTTTTGGACATGGTCCTGTGTTCCATAAGAAAGTTTTTGAGGTGCCATTTGTTGAGGGAAAATTAAAATAAGAAAATTTAGGATTAATATCTTAAAAAGGGTGGCAAAAGTAGGGGGAATGTATATATAAAACCTACTTTTGCCACAAAAAATTATTTCTCTAAAGCATTCAAGGCGACTTCAACCAATATTGTTGTTACTGCTCCTTGAATGCAGTGTTTAAAGATTGGAGATTCTTTGTCGTGGTTTTTCAAAACCTTTTTATCTTGATGAAATTCTTCTTTTTTATCTTGATAAAAATTTGCTTCTGATGAGAAGCGTAAAAAAATTTCATCATTTGTACTTTTTTTCTCATTAGGAAACGAAGCACAGCCGACATAAGAAAACAATGTTAAACATATTGCAAGAATAAAAAATGACATCCTTTTCATTTTTTTCTCTTTCTTTTAAAAATTTTTTAATTGAACCTTTAAAAATTGATTTCTTCCTACTTTTGACAGTGTTAGAGTCTAATAAAAATAAGAATCTTATTCAAATTTTTTAATAGGAATTTTCGGATAAAAGGCGTAATGGAATTTAGCGATGATCTAAAAAACCTTTACGCCATAAATTTTACTTAGATGAGAGAAAATTTTGACAATAAATAATTGACAATATTTCCTCATCTTTTACTAAAATTAACAATAACTTAGAGGAATTGTCGTCTTCTTCTTTTGTAATCCTCTCAATAGTTACATTATCTTCTTGATTCCTGACTTTTCCAATAAAACTACAGGAATTAATAACAATTCCTGTAGTATAAATATCAACACTAGTTTTTTGCTTTGAAATGACATCCTTTTTCGTAAGGTATGTTAGATCAAATGAAGATTCAAGTGAGATTACACCTTTTCCAACTTTTATTTTCCCATTTTGTTTTGCTCCTAAAACGATTTTGTTACTTCTTAAAAGTTTCAAAACTTCGGAAGGATTATTCGTTTTGAAGATTAAAATTTTTTCTTGATCTTTCCCTTGGGATAGAATTATAACTCCAGCAGTTGGAGTTATGATTTCTTTAAAATCAATTAATCCAGAAACCTTGACTACCCCATTTTCTTCTCCTTCATATAAAAAGGAATTTGACCATGATATATTTT
This sequence comes from uncultured Bdellovibrionales bacterium, assembly GCA_964534945.1. Classification (GTDB taxonomy): domain Bacteria; phylum Bdellovibrionota_C; class UBA2361; order UBA2361; family CAKMMH01; genus CAZHFA01. The sequence continues at coordinate 24,790 of CAZHSB010000011.1, forward strand.
TTGAAGATGATCTTACATCCAATTCATCATAGTCTATTAAGGGAATGATTTCTGATAAAATACCAATTTGAGTATTTTTTAGATAATCTATCCCTTTTATGGTATCTTTCTTTAAAGATGGCGACGGAAACTTATAGCCGTGCATTTCCGTAGATTCTTTAAGAAATTTGCACGATTCGAAATCGATCGCCCACTCGCCGTTTCTTTCTTGCATGGCGAATTCTAATTCTTGCTGTTTCTTGGTTAGGTTAAGGTCCTCTCCGAAAGTTTTTTGTGAAATACTGAGTGCAATCACAAAAAAAAACAGATAAAAACGTTTCATCATATTCTCCATTCTAGAGTTTTCAAAACTCTTTTAGGATTTTTTAAAACCTTTATCGCTAAATACCCATTACATATTGTCTTGTAGAAAAGATTTTCTACGAACGATTACATTACATAAAATAAAGTTTTTATTCAAATAAAAATGACTTTTATTATAAGAAAAGAGGTGGAAAAAATGCTTATAAAAAAGAGCGAAATTATTATCGCTCTTTTTTACAAAGAAATTCATTTTACAGGTTATTGTCTGTAAATTTATCTACAAATTTTTTGCCGACATCAGTTTGGTTAATGGCCTCTAGCGCTCCTGCAATTGCGGTTCCGCCTTTTGTTGAGAAAAGATCCATAGCTTTTGTAATGCCTGTAGAAACATCGCCTGCGTTAGCAATTACTTTGATTTGGGCATGCCCCAAATTCTTAGCTTGTTCAATTCCAACATCTTAATTTTTTGATTTTATTTTAGAAAATTATTACTTTAATCTTTTTATTATATCATCAATTTTTTCAAAAAGATTTTTTTGATCAATTAAATCTTTTTCTTTTAATTCCCTTACCTTGTATTCAATTTTTTTATTTTCTAAATTTCTTTTGCTAATTATTAAAACTATTGGAATTCCGAGAAGATCAATATCGGCAAATTTTTCTCCTGCACTGACATCTCTATCGTCCCAAATTGGATCTAGTCCCTTAGATTTTAATACATCATATAAATCTTGAGAAGTGGAGTTTATAATATCATTAATTTCAGTATTGTTTTTTTGATATAAAGATACAATAGCAACTTTCCAAGGGGCTACAGAGAAAGGCCAAATGGGGCCATCTTCATCATGGTTTTCTTCTATAATACTTCCAACAAGCCTATCGATCCCAATTCCATAACAGCCCATAATAGGTGTTTGAGGTGTGTTGTTTTCGTCAAGGTAAGTAAGCTTCATGCGTTTTGAATATTTATTTCCTAGTTGAAAAATATTTCCAACTTCAATTCCTCTTTTTATTGAAATGTGAGATTTACAATTTGGGCACAAATCCTTATCTTTTACTAATGCAATATCATAAAAATTTACATTTCCTAAGTCTCGTTTTATATTAAAATTTTTATAATGATAATCTTGTTTGTTTGCTCCCGTTACTAGATTCTTCTCAAACTCAAGTGATTTATCGATTATAACTGTAAGCTTTTCACTTGAAAGTCCAATAGGGGAGGCAAATCCCGCAACAGCTCCGATTGCTTTTATTGAATCTTCATCAGCTGCCGTAAGCTCTTTTTGTAAAATTTTTGAAAGCTTCATATCATTTACATCAAGGTCTCCTCTAATTAGTGCTAATACTACTAAATCATCATTTCTTCCTTGATAAAAAACACATTTTGCAAGCCTAGTCGATTCAATATTTAAAAACTTTGATAAATCGTCAATTGTTTTTACATTTGGCGTGGCAACTTCTTCAAGTTGCTTTTCTTCTTCTTTATCATTTGCGGGTAATACAAAGGAAGTTGCTACTTCTTTGTTAGCTTTATAGCTACACTTATCACAAACAACAATTGAATCTTCACCAGAAGGAGTTATTAGCATGAACTCATGAGAAATATTTCCTCCCATAATTCCATTATCTGATTTTATTGATATAACTTTTATTCCTACACGTTTATAAATGTTATCATATGCTGTAAAGCATTTTTCGTAATATTCTTCTAAATCTTTTTGAGTTAAGTGAAAAGAATAAGCATCTTTCATTTCAAACTCTCGTAAGCGAATAAGTCCTCCTCTTGATCTTGCTTCGTCTCTAAATTTTTTTGAAAATTGATAAAACATAAAAGGATAATCTTTGTAGCTTGATGTCTCTGATCTTGCAAGTGTTACGGCAGATTCTTCATGGGTCATTGCGAGTACAAAATCATGATTGGTTCTATCTTTTAATCGTAATAATTCATCTTGTATAGTCTCAAATCTTCCAGATTCTTCCCATAACTCAGCTGGCTGAACAAGAGGCATCGTTGTTTCTTGCCCCCCAATATTATTCATTTCTTCTCTTATAATGTTTTCAATATTTAAAATTATTTTTGTTGTTGGTAATAAATGAGAAAAAATTCCGTTTGCAAGTTGTCTTATATAACCACCACGAAGCAAAAATTCATGACTGATTAATTTTGTATCGCTTGGCTTTTCCTTGAATCGTTTACCGAAAAGTTTTGATAATTTCATTTATAATCCTTTTTGCGTTTATATAAAATCGAAAATATTTATGAGGAATGCCTAAAAAGGCATTAATCTTCTTATACGTTATTGGATTTCTTCTTAATTTTCAAGAGTTATCTGCTATTTTTCATTCTAGCCATAATTGTATCAAAATTATTTTCATTAGAAAAATTTATAAAATTATCAAAGGATTTTTTTTGAGAAGAGTTTTTCCAATTATAAAGGAGCGAGGTGACAGTAAAATCAAAATCTTCTACGCCGAGATTAAAAGCCATTTTGAAACTTTCATTAAATGGAACATCTTCTTTTAAATATGAAAATAATTTTTGAAACTTTGAAATTTTAAAATTGTTAATTAAAAATTTTACACTAAATAATGATTCAGCATATGCAATTGGAACTATACTAGTTGGCAATACCGTATAACCTCCAGATATATTTGATAAGCTTAAAGCATTATGATTTTTTAAAAAGCTTTTTAGCTCATTCCAAAGTCTAGGATTCGTCGTCCCCTCTGACCATTGAGCAAGACCCTCGTCTAGCCAGCTAACACAATTTCCATTTGAAAGGTTATAGATAAAAGCATGCATGTATTCATGTCTAAGTGATTTTAAAAGCTCTAAACTAAAAACAGCATCTTCTGGTGACAATGGAAAAATAATATGTTTTTTATAGTAAATAGCATTTATCCACTCTGGAATTTTTGTAACTTGGAAAAAACGATTCTTGTCCATTATCTTAAAAGTTAATTTCAAATCTTTAGGAACTCCTAAAAGATTTTCATAAAAATCATGAGTTTCCTTTAATTTTTTTGAAATTTTTACTGCAATTTCTCTATACTTAGGATCGTAATAAATTATAGCTTCCGATGAATCGTTTAAATATAGAGTAAAATTTTTATCTGTATTTGAATACAAGTCTTTAATATTAAAAACGTCTGCAAAAATATTATGACTAATACATAAATTTAGAGTTAAAAATAGAACTAAAGATGATAAAAATTTTTTTATATTGCACACATTCAAAAACCGAGAAAATTTTCCTGTAAATAAAAAATCGGAATTCTTTTTTTTTTTCTTAAGAGTTAAACAAAAAACGTAAGGAATTGATGAAAATTTTCTTAAAGAAAACACATAATATTTAATATTATTAAGCTGTTATCTCGTTAAAAGAAAAATAAAAAGTTAGCTTCAAAATCTAATAGATAATAAAAAACAACCGATTTGCACTCATAAGCCCAAAAGAAGCAAGCAAGGTTTTTAGTATAAAGGTTTTTAAAAGAAAGTTTTTAATGAGGGAAATTTATATGACAAAAAGGTTCACCTATATTGTTATCTTATTATTGCTAATACCTGCTTCAGGTTTTTCATCACAAAATGTATATCCTGGTTATGTTGTTAAATTTCCAGAAAATGAGAGCGAAGCAAAAGTTGTTAAAAAATCTTTTTCAATAGCTAATTATTCAGAAAAAAGTAGGACTCAAAAATATTCATTAATTGTTTCAAGTGCTAATGTAAAATCACTCAGTCTAGGTTCTGAGGTTAAAGAATATAATGAAGCGGAGGATGCTTGTTTAGAATTAAAAGAATTAGGCGCTTTAGAGTGTAGTCCAAATTTTGAATTAAAGATGTCGTCCGTCACTCCAAATGATACGTATTATGCTAATCAGTGGGCATTTTCTTCTACTGGTTTAAATATAGGTGATACATGGAAGACTACAACAGGAAATAAAAATGTCGTCGTTGCAGTATTAGATACAGGGGTTGATTATACTCACCCAGATTTAGCTGATAATATGTGGGTAAATCCTAATGAAATTCCAGGAAACGGAATTGACGATGATGGAAATGGATATATAGATGATGTATACGGTGCAAATTTTATAAATGATACGGGAGATCCATTAGATGATAATGGGCATGGAACGCACGTTGCTGGAATAATCGGCGCAAAGGGAAATAATGGCGTAGGCGTGGCAGGAGTAAATTGGAATACTAGCATTATAGCTTTAAAGTTTTTAACTTCTACAGGTTCCGGATCTTTATATAATGCAATTAAGGCATATGAATACTTATCAGATTTAAAAAATAATGGTGTTAATGTAAGGGTAGTTAATAACAGTTGGGGCGGAGGAGGTTATACCCAATCATTATATTTGGTAATGAAAAGTCTTGCTGATTCAGGTGTTATTTTAACTGTCGCTGCAGGAAATGATGCTTTAGATAATGATACGGTAGGAGTTTATCCGGCAAATTTTGATATAGATAATTTAGTTTCTGTAGCTGCTACAACTTCTACGGAAGATTTGGCATATTTTTCAAACATAGGTGCAACTTCTGTCGATATTGCAGCTCCTGGATATAGTATTGCTAGTACGTTTCCTGGTAGCAGATATGTATATATGAGTGGTACCTCGATGGCCGCTCCTTATGTGGCGGGAGCCTTGGCGTTGGTGATAGGAAAAGAAACTTCACTTAATGCAAGCGAGGCCATAACAAGACTTTATGAAACTGGAAGAGAAGCTACTTCGTTAAGTGGTTCTATAGCTACGGGAAGAATAGTTGATATTACAAGATTAATAAATAATGAAAGAACAGAGTTTCCAAAGGAACCAACGTGTAGTTATCAAGTTGAAAATATAGTTTACAATAATGAAAATTTAGCTGAATCAGAGGTTGTTGCTTTTCAAGCAGATGATTATCCTTATTATTCATTTGAATTGCCATTTAGTTTTCCATTTTTTAATAACAGCTATAATGGAATAAATATTTCTGCAAATGGTGTTGTCTATTTTGGATATTCCCCTTCATCTACTGATTATAATAATTCATCAGTAGCTCCAACTAATTCGATAGCCTCTTTTCATTCGGATTTAATAGCAAAAGATGATCCTTATGGAATAAGAATTTATTCTTCTGAAGAAAAAGTTATTATTTACTGGAAGGCAAAATCTTATTATAGACAATTTTCAGGAAGTGATGGAGATGTTTATGTAAAATTAGTTCTTTATCCATCTGGTATAATAGAAGATTATGTTTCTTTCTACAACCAAGAAACCATAGATGCGGTTTCTTCTCGTTATACAATAGGAGTTTCTGGAACAAGTTCTAATCAAATAGTTTATGCGACAAACTCAGCAATAGCGCTTTACAATAATTTAGGAATTAGATTTACTCCTTTTTGTGAAAATAGTGGTGATACTAATGACAAAGAATCATTAGATATTACAGGTGTAAATTTGTATAGGACAAATAATAATGACAAAAAATTTAATTTATTAAGAAGAACAAGAAAATATGCAATAGAATTAGATGGTTCAGGAAGTGGACAAGTTCAAGCACGAATAGGTTTTGAGTTTGGTTATTGTCCAAACATTATTAATGTAGATGTAGAAGATGGATATGCAAAGAAACTTGGGCTATTAAAAATCCCTGTAAATTTTGCAAGAAAATTTAAGGTATCTATTCCAGAATATAACGTGATGAAGGTAAGAAAAATACAACAAGACAAGAAAGTTAAATATAATGCAAAACAAAGTAAAAGAAAATTAAAAAAGATTTGTGATAGGTTGATGGCTCAATTAAATTAGTTAAAAAAATTAGATTTATTTTATTTAAAGAGATCATCTAGCTTTTTATAAACGGTATCTTTCGAAGATTCTTGTGTGCTTTTATTGGAAGCGTAATTGTTCGGTTTAAAAAAATCACAAAAGTTTGAATTTTCTTTATCAAGGATTCTTTCCGCTTGGGTTTCTTTGCAATTGTTGTATTCTTTTTCAGTATAAAACACACAATTTTTACAACAATGTAAATCTTGTTTACATTTATCACAAGAGTCTCTTCTTCCTATGTTTCCAGAGTATGTAATAATATTGTTGCAATTGTGACATTTTAGCTGCATAAGTAAAAATCCTTTTTTAAGGTTGAGTAAAATATTTTTCTTTTAACATTTCAGTTGCTTTCATTGCACCTTGTCTTAATGCATCAATTTTTTCTTGCTGCCTAGTTTGTATGTTTAAACTATTTTCCCAAGCATAAATTAAAGTCTGTGATAAAGAATCTTCGCTTATTTTTGCAAGTTCTAAACTCAATTCAGGTGAATCCAAATGCCTCATATATCCTCTAACTTTTGGTGCGTAAATTAGTCCAATAATTGGAGTCCTCACAGCAGAAGCTAAAATTAAGGCATGAAATCTCATTCCAACAAGAATTTTACAACGTCTCATAATAGCCTGTATGTCGTGGCTTAGATACGTTGAGTTGTCTACAACAATGCCGTTGCAATTTTTAGCTACAAAATGGCAAACCTCTTCGTCCATAGGTTGAGTTGAAAAAATTATAGGCTTTATTCCCTTATTTAACTTTTCACAAGCGTTATTTACTGCTTTTGCAATCATAAGTAAAAATTCATTTTTATCTTTAATTTTTTCATCTTTTTTAAGCCAAGAATCCATATAGCTTGTAACGTTTATACCAAGAAGAGGTGTATTTTCATTGATGTTGTAATTTTCTTTTAAGATTTTAATCGCAACATCATCGCTTGAAACTGGATTAATAAAGGCAGAGTCCCCAGTCAAAAAAATTTCTTTTTTAACACCAATTTCTTTTGCAAGTGCCTTACTATCGTTTTCTCTAAACATTATTAGATTACAATTGTTAAGTAAAAATTTTGCCATAAATCTACTTAATTTTGAGGGGAATGGTCCAATTCCACAATTAAAACAGATCAATTTGCATTTACAAATTTTTGCAAATGGCACTAAAAAAAAGAGTGTAATTAAATAATTAAAAGCAGGATTTAAAAGTTTTTTACCAAAAATTATTCCATCACAAATAAGTGCCACATCACTTTTAAAAAAACATTTTATCGTAGGAATTCCCAATAGTCTAATGCTTCCAGTCCAAGGCATTACATCAATTGCCTTTAAGTTATATTTTGGCTCATAATTTTTTTGTATCCATTGGTGAAAAACTGCAGGTACATAGAAAAAGGCATTATCTAAGTTTTTGCTTAACGATTCTAGAATGCTAGATAAAATGGCGCCATCTCCTAAATTTCTTCCTGAGTTATTGCCAAGTAGGGTAATTACTGGGAATTTATTTTTCATTATTTTCCTTCTTTTTTCTCTATTGTTAGTTTATTTTGAATACTTTAATATAAAGAACATTGAGGTATTCTATGCAAAAAAATATTAAAATCAAGATGATAAAAATTAAAGTGTTTTTGTGTGTAATCTGTCTAGCTATCTCTTTTCCGTGTAATGCCTTTTGTGAAAATTTTAAGCAAAATGACGAAAGAATTGAAAAAAAAGATAATGACATTGAATTTTTGCCTGGGGAAGAGGTTAAGACAAAATCTGGAAGAAAAATGCGTGTTTGGTCTTCTAAAGGAACCTTTCGTTTGGAAGAGGGAGAAAAAAATAATAATGGCGTTGATATAAATTCTGTGATAATTGATAAAAGAAAAGATAAAAAAAGAAAGTAATATCTAAAAAGGAGAATTGAGGATTATGAATAAAATATATTTAATTTCAATTTTGTTGTTATTAAATTTCAACGCTGCTTTTGCTAAAGATGACGATGGAAAAACTCTTTCGCAACAAGGGGTTCTCGCAAGTAGTATAGGTTCTGCTGGAAATGTTGATGTTTCTATTCCAGATACTTGGGGGGGCGTGAAGATTGAGGGAAAGTCAGGAGCACCTATAACGGCAGGTGTTATAAAAAAAAGTGATACACTTTGGGATTTAAAAGCAGAAAATGTATCTTCTGATGAATATAAATTTACATTGGAGCTAATACAGTTTTCAAAAGATGGGAAAAAAATAAAAAATGTAGTTCTACCTTTTCTATTAAAGCCAAAAACATCAAAGGCTATTCCTGTCACAGTAAGTAGTTTTGCGCAAGATTATGTTGTTAATATTTTATCTTGGAAGAAAATAGAAAATAAGAAAAATAAGAAAGAAAAAGTAGATACAAAAGTAAACATTAAAAAAGATAAAAATGATGAAATAAGTGATAAAGAACTAGATTTAACAGATGAAGAACGGGAGCTATTAGGAGTAGGTCGTTCGGGGTATAAATCTATCACGCCTTAAAGAAAAAACATCTATAAAATAAATTACATTGATGATTATCAAAAACATAGAGAATGTAAAAACTGAAAGTGTAAAAAACTTTGTGTAAAGTTTTCTACACTTTCTACGTTTTAATTTTTAATCGTCGTTAGCCACTTTTTTAGAAGCTTTTTCTGCTTTTTTAGATTTTTCACTTTCTTCTTTTGAAGATGAAATTCCTAATGAGTCTAAAATTAGCGTTCTAATTTCTTCTTTTACCTCTGGGTGCTCTAGAAGATAAGTTTTTGCTCCCTCTCTTCCTTGACCTATTCTTTCTCCTTTATAAGAATACCAAGCGCCTGCCTTATCGACAAACCCATAGTTCACTCCGATATCTAATATTTCTCCAGCTTGACTGATACCTTCATTAAATATTACGTCAAACTCTGCTTCTCTAAATGGAGGTGCAACTTTATTCTTAACGACTTTTACTCTGACCCTGTTTCCTGTGACATCAGAACTTTCTTTTATTGAAGCAATACGTCTTATATCTAGCCTTACAGATGCATAAAATTTTAATGCATTCCCACCTGATGTTGTTTCTGGAGAACCAAACATTACACCAATTTTCATCCGTATTTGGTTTATAAAAAGGATTAAACAATTTGATTTTGATGTAATACCTGCAAGTTTTCGTAAAGCTTTACTCATTAGCCTTGCTTGCATTCCTGGTTGTTGATCCTCCATTTCTCCCTCGATCTCTGCTTTGGGAGTAAGTGCGGCAACAGAATCAATAATCACAAGATCTACAGAACCAGATGAAACTAAAGATTCACAAATTTCTAATCCTTGCTCTCCACAATCTGGCTGGCTTACTAACAGCTTTGAGGTATCGACCCCAAGTTTCCTAGCATAAGAAACGTCGAGTGCATGCTCGGCATCGATAAAAACAACCGTGCCCCCCTTTTTTTGTGCTTCTGCTGCTAAATGTAACGCAAGTGTTGTTTTCCCCGAAGATTCTGGCCCATAAATTTCGCAAATTCTTCCCTTTGGAAGCCCTCCAATTCCTAAAGCAATATCTAGTCCCAAACTTCCCGTAGAAATCGCCTCAACTTTTTCAACGGCATCTTCATCTAGAGACATTATTGCGCCTTTTCCATATTTTTTTTCTAACAAAGAAATAGCAGATGATAATGCTCTTTCTTGATCTTGAGATTCATTATTAGGTTTCATATAAAATACTCCTTGTTTTTGTTAATATAAAATTTGTAAACTTTAATTTAGCTCTCTTATTATGCCAATAACTTTTCCTTGTACTTTTACATTGTCTAAAGTGATTGGTTGAAATCTTTCATTCGCAGGAACTAACATAACCTTACCATTCTTTAATCGTTTATAAGTTTTTAAAGTTGCGGATCCGTCCTCTAATAGCGCAACAACAATCTGTCCATTGTCAGCATAATCTTGTTTCTTTACGACGACAATATCCTCATCACAAATATGTGCACCAATCATGGAATCCCCTTGTACTTCTAAACAAAACACCTCTCCTTTGCCATCAATCATGGAGGGCGGAATGTCGATCATAGTTTTATTTTCCATAGCCTCAATTGGAATGCCTGCAGCGATCACTCCAACTAACGGAACGGCTGTGGGGCTTAATAATTCTGGAGATTCGATATCAATTAATTCAAATGATCCGTCTTCTCCACGTTTAATAAATCCCTTTTGTTCTAATCTTTCAAGATGAAAATGCGCAGTCGATAAAGATTTTACGCCAATATGGTTGGCAATATCTTTTAGGGTTGGCGCATAACCTCTTTCAGAAATAAAAGATCTCAAAAATTCAAGAGTTTGCCTTTGTACGGGAGCTAGGGAAGTTGTCTTAAAATTTTTAACGCTTTCGCTCATTTTTGTATCTCCTAAAAACTTAAAACAGCACCAAAAATTGATTTTAATCTTTTTTGAAATTCTAGTTTTTTTCTAGTGTCGTTTCTTTTTATTTTTATATAAAACAAAACTAGAAGTCTGGCAAGTATAAATTTTTGATTAATTAAAAAAAAATGATATTGTCTTTCTTTGTTTTTTTCTCGATGTGAGAAAAATAAAGAAAAAAATTTTTAGGTATTTAGCCTAGAAAGGGTTTTACTCATGAAAGAATTTGGATTTCAGATTCTCCCTACAAGGGATGTCGTAAGTTTTTCTGTACAAGAAGGTTTTCAAAATCAGTATCAGCACGTGTTGGTAAAAATTCCGACTCGTGAAATTAAAGGAAAGCTTTCAGAATTTTTATGGAAGCTGTCCGATGTGACGGAGGTAAACAATGTCCTTAGTGAAAATAAAGAAGGGCTTGTCGTCTTTGATCTGTGGTGCACGAAAGATGGATTCAATTTTGAAGAAACAATGGGAAATCTTCAAAGGGTTATCGTGGCATTTTTTTCTAATGAGAATGTGACGGTAACGACTCACGCCACCGCGTAAGGTTTAGTTGATCAATTATAAAGCGATACACCTTGTATCGCTTTTTTTTTATTATTTTTATAATTTTTTAAAAACTTTTTTAAGAAATACAAATATGATATAAATTTTTTAATGTAGCAATTTATAATTCTTTTTTACCACAAAACGTCATTTATTATTTTTTTATAGGAAAAGATTACGACATCTAAAAAACGCAAACTAAACAAAAATTGGCTAGAACAAGAAATACAGGAAAAAAGTGATGAATCCATGTATTTTTTTAAGCGTGCTCAAGATTTAGAAATTAGATCTCAAGATTTGTTTACCACAATTGCGAAAAAAGAATCAGAAAAAAGAATGTTGATGGATTTTTTAGAAAAATTAGAAAGTGCAGAAAAAATAAAAAACACTACATTGAAAGAAAAGAAAATTAAAGCATTAAAAAAAGAATTTGAAGACAAACAGATTTTATCGGTAAATTTAGATAAATATACAAATGATCCAATGGCGCATGAATTCTTGTTAAAGATGTTAACGTTAAATGATTTTTGGCAATTAAAACTTGCTACGCGTGCAATTACTGGAAACGAAAGGTTGTCAGATGAATTGTTATCTTCTGATATAGGTCTATTTGAACTATTCATTAAGGATAGGAAAAAATTTTTATCCTATGCAACAAAATTATTTGAAAAAATAAAATCATCTAAAAAAATTTTTATAAATGATATTGTTAAAGATTTAAAAGAATCGGTGGTTTCAAAAGCCATATAAATATTTATTGTTTTTCTTGAATTAGTATAAAAAATTCTCTTGCGTAATTAACAATACACACCATAACATCCGCCAAACTTGCACCCAAAAACAATAACCCATCTTTTCCATCAAATGCCCATGCGGTTATTGTTGTAAAAATTGCAATATTTATCGCAATAACATATGTTAATCCTACTTTATATCCACCCTCAATTCCCGTGAAATCCGATTGATGTGGACCCGCATCACGAACACCTAAATATAAGTCTGCACCATAACCTAATCCCGCTAATGTTACTAATAACGTATGATTATCCCACCAAAAAATGCACGAAAAAATTAAAATCAAGATTGTAAAAATAGGGGAAAAATACGGAGCAAGCGCAATTAGAGCATTATACATTCTAGTTTTTTTTGTATATTCATAAGTTACATGGCCCTCTCCATTTCCAATGACCATTTCTTTATATTTGTTTCCAACAAAATTTGCGAAGATTCTGTGCTTTGTTTCGTGAATTAATACGGCAACATGTTCTGATATCAATATAGATGCTAATAGCCCTGATACAAATGAAGTTCCCCAAAATATAGATAAATTTTTTAATAAAGTAGGGAACTCATCAATTTTGATTCTATCATAAAAAAGTTGTGGCAATGAAATAACATTTGAGACTGCAAATATTAAAAGACAAATTATAGAAAGGAAAAATGGCAAGCCCCCAACGGGTTTTTTATCTTCTTTTGGCTTTTTTCCAAACATAATTAAAAACACTCCTTTTAAGAATATAACTTGTGTAATAGAATCGGTAAAGTTACTTTTTTTATTAAGAGGAAAATGTATGACAGAAAAGAACGCTTTAGTAACGGGAGCAAATGGTTTTGTGGGGCAAAATGTTTGCAAAGAGTTATTAAAAAATGGTTATAAAGTAAGGGCGATGCATAGGAAAAATAGTAATTTATCTTCTATCAAAGATTTAGATTTAGAGTTAGTTGAGGGGGATTTATCGGATATTGATTCTCTAGAAAAAGCATGTGATGGAATAGATTATGTGTTTCATATAGCAGCACTATTTAGAGAAGCTAAATTTCCAGATGAAGTTTATTATAAAGTTAATGTAGATGGCGTTAAAAATATTTTAGATGCGAGTATAAAAAGGGGAGTAAAAAGATTTGTACATTGTAGCACAAATGGAGTGCTCGGCCCTTGCTATGGAAAACTTTTAAATGAAGATGCGCCATATCACCCAGGAGATGTATATCAGGATTCAAAATGTGAGGGAGAAAAATTAGTAAAGGAATATATAAGGCAAGGCAAAATAAAAGCCACAATTATTCGTCCCACAATGATTTGGGGTGATGGAGATTTAAGATTTTTAAAATTATTTAAAGGCATAAAAGATAGGCATCTTCCGATGATTGGTTCAGGAGAATATAAAACGCATTGGATTTTAGTAACAGACCTTGCAAGGGCTTTTAGACTTTGCGCAGAAAAAGATGAGGCCATTGGACAAACTTATCTTATTGGTGGAGGAGAGATTGTTCCATTAAATAAAGTTTATGAAGAAATTGCAAAATTTTGGGGAGTAAAGCTTTTCCCTTTTAAAATTCCCGTAAAGCCACTTCAAATTTTAGGAGATATCGTTGAACATATTTGCGTACCACTAAAAATAGAGCCACCACTTCATCGAAGACGTGTTGATTTTTTTACAAAAGATCGTTCTTTTGATATTTCAAAGGCAAGACGAGAGCTTGGTTTTATTCCAGAGCACACTTTTGAAGGGGAAGTACAAATTGTCGGAAGTTGGTATGATAAATATTTAAGAAGTATCACTAAAAAATAATCCAATTTTTTAGTGTTTTTCTGAAAAAACTTTTAAAATTTGGTATTTTGACAAATTGGTGTATGGATATTATACTCTTTTTTTGTTTATTTATGTTTTATATTTAAGAAGGTAAAATGAGTTATTTAGATCAACTTGAAAATAATAGTATTTATATTATTAG